>JXRG01000017.1:0-56474 GCA_000831085.1 Streptococcus sp. DBCMS | reverse complement strand
GACGCTTCGATATCGCCATCTTCAATGGCTTTCAAGATAGCGTCCTTGCCAATCAATTCTTTAGCTGCCTTAATCGCAGCTTCTTTGTCAGTAATAGAGGCGTCTTTGTTGATGTCTTCGATTGTTGATTGTTCGATACCCTCAAGAGTTGTCAACAATTCGCTATGGGCTTTTGTTTCCTCAGCAGCTTCCTTATCTGCTGCAGCGAGTTTGGCTTGAACTTGGTTAGAAAGTTGTGATTGAGTCTTCGCTTCGGCTGGTGTTACCTGATCGCTTTCCCCTGCCAAGAGGTCAGCTAACAAGTCTGACGCGTCAAGGTCACCTTCTTCGATAGCTTTCAAGACGGCGTCCTTACCAATTACTTCTTTAGCTGCCTTAATGGCCGCTTCTTTATCAGTGATAGAAGCATCCTTGTTCAGGTCATCAATTGTCTCTTGTTCAATTTTTTCTAAGGTAGCGAGTAAATCTGAACGAACTTTAGCGGCCTCAACCTGGGCCTCTTTATCAGCTTCATCTAACTTAGCTTGGTCTTCATCTGTGAATTCTGAGACAGGCTCAGCTTCCGTCTTATGCTCGCTCGTATCTGCTGGCCAATCTACAATAACATCACCAATCTCCAAATCCTCATCTGCAATAGCCTTCAGAAGATCTTCTTTACCAATCTCTTCTTTGGCTTCTTTGATAGCCGCTTCTTTATCGGTGATTGAAGCGTCTTTTTTAATATCTTCAATTACAGCATTTTCAAGAGATTCTAGGGCTTGAACCAGAGCACCTGTCGCTTGAGAAACTTGTTCTTTGGCATCTTTTTCAGCCTGGTCTAGTAGAGCCTTCTCCTCAGTAGACAATTTTTTATTAGTTTGAACTTCAGGGCCTGTTACCACAGCCTTATCTTCTGCACCTTCTGGTAATTCAGCGATAATATTGTCTAAACTGAGCTCTCCAGACTCAAGGGTATCTGAAATATACAGCTTACCGATATATTTCTTCACAGCCTTAACTGCAGCTTCTTTGTCCTCAATCGCTTCCTTATCCTCGATATCACTGATAGCCTGCTCTTCTAACTCATCCAAAGCCTGCATCAATTCTTCTTTGGTCATCTTGGCTAGACTTGTTGCTTCAGGATTAGCTGGACTAGCGTTTTCTAATCCCTTTTCAGTTTGATCACCGCTCTCACCTTCTGGCGCAGTTTGTGGTTGTGTGGGAGTCGCTGCCTGCTCCTCTACTTTTCCCCCATCTGCCTTAACTACTGAAGGTTGTGAAACGAATACACCAGCTCCCAGAACAGCTGCACTTGCTAAACTTCTTAAAATAACTTTCTTCTTGCCCATTAGACAACGCCCCTCTTTTTACTTTTTGTAATTATTATATTATATTGTACATTCTTCGTCAACTCCTTTCCTAAACAACTCAAACTTCCATGATTAAATTGAGCAAATCAGATTCTCTCCCCATTAATATCGAGTTTGTGCCCATCAACTACTCTATTAACAGCTAAGGCCCCCGAAGAATCAACATAGTAATGTTTACCAGAGACTTGGAACCATTGACTGGCTTTCATCCGACCAGATTCTTCTAAAAAATACCAAGTGTCCTTGTCTTTAACCCAGCCCGTCTGCATCTCACCCGAAGCCTTCAGGTAATACCAGTAAGAGCCATCCTTAATCCAGCCAGTTGACATGGCCCCATTTTCTTTTAAATGATACCAATTGCCGTTAACCTTTTTCCATCCAGTCGCTAGTTTACCATTCTCTCTGTAATACCAACTCCCTCCTTCTTTTTTCCAGCCTTTTTCTGTATTGCTTAGCTCTGCATACTGCACATATCTTCTAGAACCGCTATAAGACAAATAACCGAGCCACTTATATCCATCCTTTTCAAGAACCTGGTCATAGCTCACACTCTCACCAGCATAATAGTAGTCAATAACCTGTCCTGTACGTGACGGTTGGTCCATAATAGGAGATTTCCCCGTGAATACTATTGTCCCACTAGACGGAAGTTCTGAGCTACGATCATTCTCACCCGCACTATGGCTAGCAGATAAATCCCTGAAATGAATAAACCCTGTCATCGAACTAGCTTTGACTTTTCGACGGTTATACTTTTCTCGAACCCCATAATTATACTCTTCGATCTCAATCGTATCCCCTGATACATTTGATACCCAGGCCACGTGCCCATAATATCCTTCTGTTGACCAAGCAATAGCCCCAATTGCTGGTTTAGTATCGACACGGTAACCTTCTCTCCTTGCACGATGTCCCCATTCATTTGCATTTCCATAGGCAGGAGGAATCTCAAAGCCATTTACACTACTCAAACGAAAGGCCGCAAAAGACGTACACTGGCGAGAATACATCCGCCACTGATCAATTTCAACACTACCATTTTTGTAGTGAAGCGGATAGTCATCTCCACGCGCTACACTGTCAGCCTGAACCGATTCCCCACCAAACAAAAAGGTACTCGTAACTAACAAAGTAGCCAGCCCTACACTCAACTGAGTACATCTACTCTTCTTAACTCCTGATTTAAAAAATGTCATTCATTCTCCTTAATAATATAAATTTCCGAGGTTACCCTCGTTTATACTATTCGGGAGAAAAAGAAAAAAGTGAGCAAAGCTCACTTCATTTTATGATTCTTGGTCTAGATAGCGAATCAAGTTCTTTTCTGTCAAGATATCTGAGTAGGTGAAGGATTCAACATAGACATTGGCTTGTTTGTCTCCTTCAACATCCCCAAATTCAACGATAAATAGAGAAGGATAAACCTCAATTAGCTTACCCAATCGATTTTTTTGGCGCTTACGGCCATTCTCCAAAGTCATTTCAACGACTTGTCCTCATGCGCCTTGATCTCTTCTTTGATTTTTTTCATCTTGGCTACATCTGTAAATGCATCTGACATCTTATGCCTCCCTCTTTGAGATACTTGAAAATTTATTGTATTCTTTTTGGAAAATCAATTCCACCGTTCCGCGAGCTCCACTACGGTTTTTCTCGATGATAACCTCTACCTTGTTATTTGGAATTCCTTCCTCTTCTTCACCCGCACGATCATAGTAGTCGTCACGGTATAGAAAGGCTACGATATCCGCATCCTGCTCGATAGAACCCGATTCACGAATATCAGACAAGACTGGTCTCTTATCCTGACGTTGTTCCACTCCACGAGATAACTGACTAAGAGCAATGACTGGAACTTTTAGCTCCTTAGCTAGAATTTTCAACTGACGAGAAATTTCAGAGACTTCTTGTTGGCGGTTCTCACGACCAGTCCCCGTAATAAGCTGTAGGTAGTCGATCAAAATCAATCCTAGATTGCCCGTTTCTTGAGCTAGTTTGCGTGAACGAGAGCGAATTTCCGTGATTCGAATCCCTGGTGTATCATCGATATAGATACTCGCGTTGGCTAGATTCCCTTGAGCAATGGTATACTTTTGCCACTCCTCATCAGTCAATTGACCCGTACGGATAGAATGGGACTCCACCAAACCTTCGGCCGCCAACATACGGTCTACTAGACTTTCCGCACCCATTTCCAGCGAAAAGATAGCAACCGTCTTGTCCAACTTAGTCCCAATGTTCTGCGCAATGTTCAAAGCAAAGGCTGTCTTACCAACCGCTGGACGAGCAGCTAGGATAATTAGTTCTTCCTCATGGAGACCTGTCGTCATATGGTCTAAATCACGGTAACCCGTTGCAATACCCGTGATATCCGTTGTTTGTTGTGACCGAACTTCTAGGTTCCCAAAGTTGATATTTAGAATATCACGAATGTTCTTGAAACCACTACGATTGGCGTTTTCACTAACATCAATGAGTCCCTTTTCAGCCTGAGCGATGATTTCATCTGCAGGCTTAGAAGCTTCATAGGCTTGGTTGACAGACTCTGTCAACTTGGAAATCAAGCGGCGAAGCATAGCCTTTTCTGCAACAATTTTAGCATAATACTCCGCATTAGCTGAAGTTGGCACAGAGTTGACAATTTCAACAAGATAGGACAAACCACCAATATTTTGAAGATCGCCTTGGCTATCCAAAATCGTCCGAACTGTTGTCGCATCAATCGCTTCTCCACGATCCGACAAATCTACCATCGCTTGGAAAATCAACCGATGAGCATACTTAAAGAAGTCGCGAGAATCAATATATTCTCGGACAAAAACGAGCTTACTCTCATCTATAAAAATAGCCCCCAGAACAGATTGTTCTGCTAAAATATCCTGAGGTTGAACTCGCAGTTCCTCTACTTCTGCCATCCGACTTTCCTTCCTTTTACAATCTTGTAAAGAAGTTATAAACTTAACCTTCTTTTACACGAAGATTGATGACACTGGTAACATCTTGGTAGATCTTCACTGGTACATCAATCAAACCTACTGCTCGAATTGGTGCTTGGACTTGAATATTGCGTTTGTCAATCTTGATACCAAACTGCTTTTGCAATTCTTCTGCAATTTTCTTGTTAGTGATAGAGCCAAATGTACGGCCATCTGGTCCAACCTTTTCAACAAACTCTACAACTGTTTCTTCTGCTTCAAGCTTAGCCTTGATGGCTTTTGCTTCAGCAATCATCTCTGCATGAGCTTTTTCTTCAGATTTTTGTTTTCCACGCAACTCACCCACTGCTTGAGCAGTCGCTTCCCTGGCCAAATTCTTTTTAATCAGGAAGTTTTGAGCGTAGCCAGTTGGAACTTCCTTAATTTCACCTTTTTTCCCTTTTCCTTTAACATCTGCTAAAAAGATTACTTTCATTCTTCTTTCTCCTTTTCCTTTAGTTCTTCCAAGATTAGTTGAGTCAATTTTTCTCCTGCTTCCGACAAACTCATATCCTCAATTTGCGCGGCAGCTAGATTAAAGTGACCACCGCCACCCAACTCTTCCATAATGCGTTGGACATTAATTTTACTACGACTTCGAGCTGAGATAGAAATAAATCCTTGTGTATTTTTTGCCAGAACGAAACTAGCCTCAATACCAGACATAGCCAGCATAGCATCGGCAGCCTTACTGATAACAACTGTGTCATAAGTCGTTGAGTCCTTAGCTTGGGCAATCAAGATATCTGAACCTAACTTACGACCTTGTAAAATGAGTTCATTTACCTCACGGTACTCTTCAAAATCTGTCGCAGCAATCTCCTGGATAGCAATACTGTCACTTCCCCGTGTTCTCAGATAGCTAGCCACATCAAAGGTTCGGCTCGTCACGCGAGATGTGAAATTCTTGGTATCCAGCATCATACCAGCCATCAAAACACTGGCCTGCATACGACTCAAACGATTCTTCTTAGAATTTTGGAACTGAATCAATTCTGTGACCAACTCACTGGCACTACTTGCCCCACTTTCAATATAGGTGATGACTGCATTCTCAGGGAAATCCTGATCACGTCTATGATGGTCAATAACAATAGTTTGAGTGAACAAATCATAAAAATCTTTTGACAAGGTCAAAGCCGTCTTGGAATGATCCACAAGAATCAATAATGAACGGTTTGTAACTAACTTCATCGCATCTGTAAGAGATAAAAGTTTCGTGACATCTTCCTTCTTCAAGAAATGGATAGCACGTTCGATATCTGCTGGCATCTGGTCTGCATCATAGACAGCATAACTGTTCTCAATAATATTACTTGCAAACAACTGCATACCAACAGCAGAGCCCAAAGCATCCATATCTAGATTTTTATGACCGACCACAAAAACTTGGTCAACACTTCGAATTTTATCAGAAATGGCTGTCATCATAGCTCTCGTACGTGTACGAGTACGTTTGATAGATGCAGCAGTTCCTCCACCGAAGTAGACTGGATTCTTGGTTTCGTTATTTTCCTTGACCACCACCTGGTCACCACCGCGAACTTCTGCTAAGTTCAAGTTGAGCAAGGCAATTTTCCCTATCTCTTCATGATTTCCATCACCATAAGAAAATCCCATACTTAAGGTTAGGGCTAGCTGCCTCTGTTTTGATTCTTCTCGGAAAGTATCAATAACAGAGAATTTATCATTCATCAATTCCTCTAGTACCGTGTAATCTGTGAATACATAAAAACGATCCATCCCCACACGACGAGAGAACATAGCATACTTACTAGCAAATTCTGAAACAAAATTGGCTACAAAACTATTGATATGACTGATATCGGAATCGGATGTCGCATCCTCCAAATCATCATAGTTATCTACCGAGATGACTCCAATGACTGGACGGCTAGTTACCAATTCAACAGTTGCTTCATATTCCCCAGAAACATCAAAGAAATACAAAACACCCGAAACCTTGTCCATATGAACAGCATATCGTGTTTCGCCCAAGGTAGCATACGAACCTGGATTCCCAACAGAAGCCTTGATGATGGTTTGAATTAACTCAACATCAATTTCGCCTTCTTCAGTAGTCAAAATTAGCTCAGCATAGGGATTAAACCATTCCACTTCTCCGCTTGATAAGTCTAATTTCAGGACTCCCACCGGCATTTGATCAAGCAAAGTACTCAAGCTATTTTCAGCTTGGTGATTTACATATTGGATTTGTTCAATTTCGCTCTTTTCATACTGTTTTTTTTGCCATACAAATAAAAGCAGATAAAGCAGTACAAATAAAAACAAAACAATGATTGTTACAGCAAGATTATGTGAAAAAATAATCAGCAAAGTTAAGATTCCGAAAGTTGCAAGTCCTAGCCAGACTGCAGAAAACGGGATTAAATTATTTTTTTTCATTCTAAACCTCTTGCGCATTATTATATCACAAAAACCCTTAAAAAGCGACCTTTTAAAAGATGCAAGCCCTTCTTTCATGATTGATTTCTTCTAACCTCAGACACAAAAAGAGGAGAGAATCATCACCCTCCTACCTACGTGTTCAGATTACTAACACCTATCGTTCCACGATAAGAGCAGTCCCCATCCCTCCTCCGATACAGAGAGTTGCTAACCCTGTTTTAGCATCACGCTTCATCATCTCATGTACCAGTGTCACTAGGATTCGGCAACCGGAAGCCCCAATTGGGTGACCAAGAGCAATGGCGCCACCATTGACATTGACAATATCTGTGTTAAAGCCAAGTGTTTTCCCAACTGCACAAGCCTGGGCAGCAAAGGCTTCATTTGACTCAATCAAGTCGAGATCCTCAACTGTCAAATTGCCTTTTTCAAGAGCCTTGCGAGTCGCATAAATCGGTCCACATCCCATCATCTTAGGATCCAAACCTGCACTTGCATACGAACGAATGCGCGCAATCACTGAAAGTCCTAATTCTTCCGCTTTTTCAGCACTCATGACCAAGACAGCCGCTGCCCCGTCATTGATACCTGAAGCATTTCCCGCTGTGACAGAACCGTCTTTTTTGAAAACAGGACGCAGCTTAGACAGACTCTCCAAACTTGCATCTTTTCTAGGAAATTCATCTGTATCAAAGACGATAGGATCGCCTTTACGTTGAGGAATGACCACCGGAACAATCTCTCCCTTAAAGCGTCCAGATTCTATAGCCGCCACTGCTCGTTTTTGTGACTCTAAAGCAAGAGCGTCTTGCTCTTCTCGACTAATACCATATTCTTCTGCCACATTCTCAGCTGTAATTCCCATATGGTATTCGTTAAAGGCATCAGACAAACCGTCCTTAAGCATGGTATCAACAACTTTCGAATCGCCCATACGACCACCCCAACGGAAACTTGGCAAAACGTATGGCGCCTGACTCATGTTTTCTGCACCACCAGCTACGATAATATCTGCATCTCCGCACTGAATCGCTTGAGCAGCCAACTGCACTGCCTTCAAACCGGAACCACAAACCTTGTTGATAGTAAAGGCTGGTGTAAATTCAGGGAGTCCTGCATGAACGCTCATTTGACGAGCTACGTTTTGCCCTAAACCTGCGCCTAGGACATTCCCCATAATCACTTCATCTACTAGCTCTGGTTTGACATTGGCTTTTTCCAAAGCACTCTTAATAACCAACGCTCCCAAATCAACAGCTGAAACATTCTTCAAACTTCCTCCAAAGGAGCCTATTGGAGTTCGCACTGCCGAAACAATCACCACGTTTTTCATAACTGCCTCCATTTATACCTTTTATAATGATGCAATACAAAAGTGGTTTACACCAGTGTAAACCACTTTGAAAATTCTATTTTATGATTCTTTCACTTCTAACAAACCAACTTCACCATCTTCACGGCGATACAAAACATTTGTTGTTTGATCTTCTACATCTACATAGATAAAGAAATCATGTCCCAACAAATCCATTTGAAGAAGGGCTTCTTCTAAATCCATTGGCTTCAAATCAATTTGTTTTGAACGAACGACTTTTGGTTGCACAACATTTGCATCCTCAACTAGAGCATCTGTAAATAGTTGACTTGTCGCCACTTTATTTTTATTCTTACGTTCGATTTTTGTTTTATTTTTACGAATCTGACGTTCAATTTTATCTGTTACAAGATCGATAGAACCATACATATCTTGAGAAATATCTTCAGCACGAAGAGTGATAGATCCAAGCGGAATTGTTACTTCAACCTTTGCTGTTTTTTCACGGTAAACTTTCAAGTTCACACGTGCATCCAACTCTTGCTCAGGTTGGAAATACTTTTCGATCTTTTCGAGTTTAGAAACTACATAATCACGAATTGCTTCTGTTACTTCTAGGTTTTCACCACGGATACTATATTTAATCATATAAGTACCTTCTTTCTAAACATTTTTGTTTTTCTAACTATATTATAACGCTTTCATTTTCATTTTGCAAATTTTTTCCTCATCTTACAAGGGAAAAAGTTTTAACATCCAAAGCACCTGCTTCTTCCAAAAGTCGTTTCACACGATTCACAGTTGCCCCTGTTGTATAGATGTCATCAATCAGCAAAATCTTCTTAGGAAGTGAGATACCATCTTTAATAAAAAATGGAATTTCAGTAGCCAACCTTTCCAAACGGCTTTTAGAAGAACTAGCGCTCTCTTCTCTTTTTCCTAATATATCTTTAAAAGAAAAACCTGCTGCCTCAACCAAACCTTCAACCTGGTTAAATCCCCTCTCAATCAATCTTCCAGGACTTAGGGGAATGACAACAAATTGATAACCTCTATACTTTTTCAGCTCCTCAGCAAGAACGGAAGCAAAAACTTTTCTAAGCAAAAAATCACCATCAAACTTATATCGACTGAAAAAGTCTTTCATAGCTTGATTATAGGTAAAAATCGCCTTATGATCAACCCGAACTCCTTCTTTACACCAAAATTTACAATCTTGACACTGAGTTGACAAGCCTATTTTCATACAATTTGGGCAACAATTCTCACCAATCTTCTCAAAACTAGAAACACAAGCTGAACAAAGATAGCTGCTGTCATCCTTCAAAAGGAAGAGACTACTAAAAGCTAACTCACCCTTTGTAGTCTGGCCACATAGTAAACAATTCATAATCCCGCCTCCTTGTTCATCTGCTTGATTTCCTTGATTGCTTTCTTGATGGAAGCATTTAGTCCATCATGAAAAAAGAGCAACTCACCAGTTGGTCTGTCCATACTACGCCCGACTCGACCACCAATCTGAATCAAACTAGACTTGGTAAAGAGTCGATGATTAGCTTCTACTACGAAAACATCCACACAAGGGAAGGTAACCCCACGTTCCAATATTGTCGTACTGATCAGTATTGTTAGTTCTCCATCTCGAAAAGCTTGCACCTGCTCTAATCGGTCTTCTGTCACAGAAGACACAAAGCCGATATTCTCATTCGGGTACTGATCTTGCAAGATTTCTTTTAGTTTTTCGCCTTTCTTAATCTCTGATGCAAAAATAAGCAATGGATAACCTGATCTTCTCTGTTTCTCAATATAGGTCTTTAATTTGGATGACAATTGATTATTTTCTAAATGACGATTGAAATCTGATAACCAGACAGGTTTAGGAATAATCAAAGGATTTCCATGAAACCGTCTCGGCAAGCTTAATCGTTTTAATTCTCCTGTGCGAACCTTCCTATCTAACTCATCTGTAGAAGTTGCTGTAAGAAATATCCTTAATCCATCCTCCTTTACACTGTTCTTTACAGCATAGTAAAGCATAGAGTTGTCAACATAAGGAAAGGCATCTACCTCATCCACTATCAACAAATCAAAAGCATGATAAAATTTTAATAACTGATGAGTTGTTGCAACTACTAAGGGAGTTCGAAAATAGGCTCTGATTCGCCATGGAGTAGCGCTATATCGCAAGCAAAGTCATTCTGCAGTCGCTTATACAGTTCCAAACACACATCAATTCGAGGACTTGCCAAACAAACTGCACCACCATCATCAATCACTTTGACAACAACTTGATAAATCATCTCTGTCTTTCCAGCACCTGTGACAGCGTGAACCAAGGTCGGTTCTTTCTTTTCGACTGCTCGAATCAACCCCTCTGATACCTTTTCCTGAAATGGGGTTAACTGACCACGCCATTTGAGAACATCTTGCTTAGGAAAATCTTCCTGCGGAAAATAGTATAAGGCTTGATCACTCCTAACTCGCTTCATCAGCAAACACTCCCTGCAATAGTAGGCGCTAATAGGCAAATACCATTCTTCTAGAATCAAACTATTACAACGTTGACAAAACAGTTTCCCTTTCTCTTTTCTCATTGCTGGAAGTTTTTCAGCCATCTGACGTTCTTCTTCAGTTAATTCTTTCTCAGTAAACAAGCGACCGAGATAATTTGGATTTACTTTCACACTTCTTTATTCGTAAAAATCTAGCGCTTTAGATATTTTTTTAGTACAATTAAATCATGGAATTTAGAACTATTAAAGAGGTTGGACAGGTTCAAGAAGAAATCAAAAAATCGCGCTTTATCTGTCATGCCAAGCGTGTTTATAGTGAAGAAGAGGCTCGTGACTTTATCACTACCATCAAAAAAGAACACTACAAAGCCACCCATAACTGCTCTGCCTTTATTATTGGGGAACGCAGTGAAATCAAGCGTACGAGTGATGATGGCGAACCTAGTGGTACTGCTGGAGTCCCTATGCTTGGCGTCTTAGAAAATCATAATCTTACAAATGTCTGCGTAGTAGTTACTCGTTACTTTGGTGGAATTAAGTTAGGCGCTGGTGGTTTGATCCGTGCTTATGCAGGTAGTGTGGCCTTGGCTGTTAAAGAAATTGGCATTATTGAAATCAAAGAGCAGGCTGGCATAGCCATTCAAATGTCTTATGCTCAATACCAAGAGTACAGTAACTTTCTTAAAGAACATCATCTCATGGAGCTGGATACAAACTTTACAGATCAAGTTGATACAATGATTTATGTTGATAAAGAAGAGAAAGAAAATATCAAAGCTGCTCTTATGGAATTTTTTAATGGAAAGGTTACTTTAACAGACAAAGGTTTACGAGAAATTGAAGCCCCTGTAAACTTAGTGTAAACGAAGGAGAAATTATGGTTTTTGGAAAATTTATTCAAGGACTTGCTGGAAACTTTAGCGAGGAAAACAAAGAGACTCTTATCAAAGAATATGGACAATATCTACTAGAGAATGAAGAAATTCAAAGTGGATATAAACTTATTCGCGATTCAATTATCTTTACAAATATCCGTATTATTTTTACTGATAAGCAAGGTGCCACTGGTCGCAAGATGTCTGTTAAGTCACTCTTTTTGATGAACATTGTCAACGTTGAAATGGAAACTGCAGGAGCAGGTATAGACGATAGTGAGATTACGATCACTTATTTAGAGAATGTCTTTCTAAAAGCACATAATGAACATTTTAGTTACCACAAATTTGAATTTCCTAAGAAAACGGATATTCTTCCCCTTTACACCTATTTACTAGAACTTGCTTATCACAATCGATTGAAAATTAATGGCTTAGACCTTTGATATAAAAAAATCCTATCGCTTCGATAGGATTTCTATATTTTACAAATAGCCTAGAGCACGTTATACTAGTATCATCTTATACAAAGAGGTATATCTATGACTATCTACAATAATATTACTGAACTAATCGGACAGACACCAATTGTTAAACTTAACAACATTGTTCCAGAGGGTGCTGCAGACGTCTATGTTAAACTAGAGGCCTTTAACCCAGGATCTTCAGTCAAAGATCGTATTGCCCTTAGCATGATTGAAAAAGCTGAGCAGGATGGCATTCTAAAACCCGGTGCTACTATTGTTGAAGCAACAAGTGGAAATACTGGAATCGGTCTTTCATGGGTTGGTGCTGCTAAAGGATATAAAGTTGTTATCGTCATGCCAGAAACGATGAGTGTGGAACGACGTAAGATTATCCAAGCCTATGGCGCTGAACTCGTCCTTACACCTGGTAGCGAAGGTATGAAAGGTGCGATTGCCAAAGCCCAAGAAATCGCAGCTGAACGTGACGGCTTCCTTCCACTCCAATTTAATAACCCAGCTAATCCAGAAGTGCACGAAAGAACAACGGGAGCTGAAATACTGGCTGCTTTCGGTTCTGATGGTTTAGATGCTTTTGTGGGTGGTGTTGGCACCGGTGGAACAATCTCAGGTGTTTCTCACGCTCTTAAAGCAGCAAATTCAAACATTCAAGTTTATGCAGTTGAGGCAGACGAGTCAGCTATCTTGTCTGGTGAAAAGCCAGGACCTCATAAAATTCAAGGCATCTCAGCTGGATTTATTCCTGAAACACTTGATACAAAAGCCTATGATGGTATAGTCCGCGTAACGTCAGATGATGCTTTAGCACTTGGCCGTGAAATTGGTGGAAAAGAAGGCTTCCTTGTTGGGATTTCTTCAGCTGCAGCGATTTACGGAGCAATTGAGGTTGCCAAGAAATTAGGTACAGGTAAGAAAGTTCTTGCTTTAGCACCAGATAACGGCGAACGTTATTTGTCTACAGCACTCTATGAATTTGAAGTGTAGCCTCCTAAATGCACTTAGCCCTTATTAAAGGGCTTTTTGTTTACTCATATAGAGTCTACTCTCTAAACCAAAAGAAAAAGGAAGCAAATTACTTCCTTTTCTATTAGTTATTCAAGGCTGCTGCCATTGTAGCTGCAACTTCTGCTTCAAAGTCGTTTGCAGCTTTCTCGATACCTTCACCAACTTCAAAGCGAGCGAACTCAACTACTGAAGCGTTAACTGAATCAAGGTATGCTTCAACTGTCTTGCTATCGTCCATGATGTAGACTTGAGCAAGAAGTGTGTATGCTTGGTCAACTTTAGTGTTGTCAAGCAGGAAGCGGTCCATTTTACCTGGGATGATTTTGTCCCAGATTTTTTCTGGTTTGCCTTCTGCAGCCAACTCAGCTTTAATATCAGCTTCAGCTTGAGCAATCACTTCATCAGTCAATTGTGCTTTTGATCCATACTTCAAGTGTGGAAGAGCTGGTTTACCAACCATTGCACGACTTTCGTTATCTTGGTCGATTACGTGGTTCAATTGTGCCAACTCATCTTTAACGAATTGCTCATCCAATTCTTTGTAAGAAAGAACTGTTGGTTTCATCGCAGCAATGTGCATTGAGATTTGTTTAGCAAGCGCTTCGTCTCCACCTTCAATAACAGAGATAACACCGATACGACCACCATTATGTTGGTATGCTCCAAAGTGTTGTGCATCTGTTTTTTCAAGCAAAGCAAAACGACGGAATGAGATTTTTTCACCAATTGTAGCTGTTGCAGATACATATGCAGCTTCAAGAGTTTCACCTGAAGGCATTGTCAAAGCAAGAGCTTCTTCGTTGTTCGCTGGTTTTCCTTCAGCAATTACTTTAGCTGTTGCGTTTACCAAGTCAACGAATTGAGCGTTTTTCGCAACGAAGTCAGTCTCAGCATTTACTTCAACTACTGCTGCAACGTTACCGTTAACAAATACACCAGTCAAACCTTCTGCAGCAACACGGTCAGCTTTCTTAGCTGCCTTCGCCATACCTTTTTCGCGAAGCAATTCAATCGCTTTTTCGATATCACCGTCTGTTTCTACAAGCGCTTTTTTAGCGTCCATAACACCGGCACCAGATTTTTCACGCAACTCTTTTACAAGTTTAGCTGTAATTTCTGCCATTTTGATTCTCCTATATTTTTTAAAAATAGGAGAGCTGGGCTACGCCCCGCCCTCCTAGGTAATTACTATTTATATAAATTAAGCGTTGTCGCCTTCTACAACTTCAACGATTTCTTCGATTGAGTCAGCTTGAGCTTCTGAAGCTGCAAATTCAGCTTCAACTGCTGTTGCGTCTTCACCTTGACGTCCTTCGATGATAGCGTCAGCCAATTTAGCTGTGATCAATTTAACCGCGCGGATAGCGTCATCGTTAGCTGGGATGATTACATCGATATCATCTGGATCAGTGTTTGTGTCAACCATCGCTACAACTGGGATACCCAATTTTTTAGCTTCTTTAACAGCGATTTGTTCTTTATGTGGGTCAACTACGTACATTACATCAGGGATACGAGGCATGTCTTCGATACCACCCAAGAATTTTTCAAGACGTGCACGTTGTTTGTTAAGCAGTGCAACTTCTTTCTTAGGAAGAACGTCGAAGATTCCTTCTTCTTCCATACGTTTGATTTCTTTCAAACGAGCAATACGTTTTTGGATAGTTTCCCAGTTAGTAAGAGTTCCACCCAACCAACGGTGGTTGATGTAATATTGACCTGAACGTTCTGCTTCTTCTTTAACAGCGTCAGCAGCTTGTTTTTTAGTACCAACAAACAATACAACTGCATCGTTAGCTGCCGCATCACGCATAAAGTCGTATGCTTGGTCAGCGTATTTTACAGTTTGTTGCAAGTCGATAACGTGAATTCCGTTACGCTCAGTGAAGATGTACTTAGCCATCTTAGGGTTCCAGCGACGAGTTTGGTGACCAAAGTGTACACCAGCCTCAAGAAGTTGTTTCATTGAAATTACTGCCATGAGTATTTCTCCTTTTTGTTTTTTTCCTCTCCTCGACTTCAACTTGCAAAACGACCCGAGGGCAACAGTTTCACAATTCATCAAGAATGAGTATTATCGTTTACACGACAAGTTTCATTCTATCATATTTTATCAATATTTTCAAGTGTTTTTGCTAGTTTTTAGCCTAACTTAAGACTAAAAAAGAAAAGAGACTCACATCGAGCCTCTTCGTTTCATTCATTAGTTTGGATAGATATATGTAACGTAACCTTCAGAAGTTGTAGTTGGGTTGAACCATCCACGTTTGTTACCGATTGTACGATCTCCACCATAGTTTGATTCTGATACTTGAATGCTAGTTGATGATGAAACTGCTGTAACAACCGCTACGTGTCCATATCCACCGTCATTCCAACATGCAATCGCACCAACTTGTGGAGTTGATCCAGTACGGAATCCTGCAGCTGCTGCACTTGTAGCCCACTGCGCTCCGTTACCCCAGTAATCTCCAGCCCAAGGTGCTAATGTTTTAGCTCCCCAAGTACATTCACCAGTTGGATAGCTTGAAGCATTTGTACTGTATGTTGGACGCTGTCTTGTTGGAGTTGGTGCAGGTGCCGGAGTGTAGCTTGAATCATCATCTGATGAAGAGCTTGAAGTTGCTTGCACTTGATCTGAAAGTGTTGTATTTCCAGAAGCAACAACCGATTGTTGTTGGCTTGTTTGACGTGCTTTATAAGCCGCTTCTGCTTCAGCTGCTGCTTTTGCTTCTGCCTCTGCTGCTGCTTTTTGTTCCAACAAAGTAGCTTTATCACTTTCTGCAGTAGCTTTCTCTGCAGCAAGATTTAACTCAGCAACTTTCAACTCTGCTTGTTTTGTTGTCAATGCTTGTGCATCGTCAGCAAGCGTTTGTTGGTTCGCAATGACAGTGTTGATTGCTTCATTATTTGCAACCTGTTTTTCAGCGATAGATTTCTTATCAGCTTTCTGTTGTTCCAACATTTTATTGTTAGCTGATACAATCTCGCTCATGGCTGCAACACGTGAAATAGCTTCCGTAATTGATTTTGAGTTTACAATTGTATTGATGTAGCTAGTTGCTGCACCGTTAGTTTGTGCGCTACGTGCTTGTTTTTCCAAAGATTCATTACGAGCAACAATGTTCTTAGAGAGCTCTGTAATTTCTCCTTCAAGTTTTTTAGATTCAGCTTGTAGAGTTTCATTCTCAGCTTCCAAGTTCGTTTGTTGAGTTTGGATAGCTGTAACTTGCGTTTGGATTTCATCTACTTGTTTTTGAGCTTCTTTTTGTTGAGATGTCAAATTACTAATCTTACTATCTTGAGCAGCAATCTTTTCATCAGTTGTTTCAGCGTGGACAGTTGTCAATACCGCCGCTTGAGACACTAATACTGTACTTAATAAAAGTGACGCTAAGATTTTTTTCTTCATATTGTGTAGATACTCCTTCTATTTAAGACATTACTAGTATACCAAAAAAAGACATAATAAATATTACGCCTTTGTTACATTTTTATTTCTTTCTTATAGATAGCATTTTTCAAAAATATATTGGAAAATAAGCATCCATAAAAAATTTAAAATCATTGATGGGACAAGGCTATAGACGATGAAAACTGACATCGATTCTACTGTCAATCCCATAGCAAGAGCAAGGAGATAGCTCCCCATATCAAATAGGAAACTCATCACAACTATTGTTAACATTCTTGTCCAACGGTTTAGCAAAATTACACTATTAAATTTATGGAGCGAAGCACCTATCAAGATAAATAGAAGCGTCGCAATTCCTATCAAGTGGAAAAAATAGATATCGTACACCAAACCCACTATACAGCAATAAGCTAGATAGAGGTATTCTGAAACCTCAATTGTCTCAAACAAGAGAAATAAAAACAGAAAATGACTTGCTAAATGAAAGTGAGGGAAGAAGGATCCCGCTAATTGTCCAATATGTGCATCAATTAGTACGACAACAGGGAGTAAAACGAAAATACCAATTTGTTTTAACAGTCTCATTGCTAATTCCCCACTAACTCTACCACATGAAGATTTTTGGTGTCAGCACTTAACTTGACTGTTACTTCCTTTGTTAGATAATCACTGCTGTGTGTTGTAGCAACAACCTCTCCAACAGGGATATCCTTAACATTAAAGTTTCCGAGCCCCCCTGTAGTCACCTTGTCTCCCGCGCTAATGTCGCTGTTGCTGTTTAATTGACTAATTTTAAGCAGTTCAGATTCCTTATCATAACCAACGATAATCCCGTAAATTTCAGTAGAACCATGCAGGATTTTAACAGAAATTTTGTCGGAATTTTCAGTGTTTGTCAATAGGTTGACCGTTGTTGAATGCTCCTCTACTTTTGAAACACTACCAATCAAGCCCCCGTTTGCAATGGCCAACATATTTTCAGAAGCTCCTTTTGAACTTCCTGCATCAATTGTTAACTCTTGTTTCCAAGATACTGGAGCTCGCATAATCACATCTGCTGCAATGGTTTTTGTAGCCTGCAATTTTGACTTCATATCCAGCAACTGACGTAGTTGTTCATTTTCATTTTTTAAACTTTCTGATTGATTAGATTCCACCTCTAGTTGATAAAGCTGTTTCTTTAGACTCTCATTTTCATTGTACGTCTGCGTCAAATGTCCCAAATCCGATTTGAAAGTATCAAACCACTGAAAAGGTTTTTGAACAATTCTATCTACTAAGGAAATCCCATCTCCTAGTTTCGTCACAATAGCACTTGAATAGGTTGTCACTAATAGTACAGAAACTGCCAGAACTGTGACAAAAACGATGATTAGATATTTTGATTTTTTAAAACGGTTCATATTCCTACCTTTATACTAAAAACCTGCTACTGTGAGCTTCTTATCAATCCTACAAACCTGCTAAGATTTTAAGAAAAATAAGAAACATCCAAGTACCAAAATCACAAGAATTGCCAGTGTATCCTTTTGACTCCATCTCAACTGTCTATACTGACTTCTACCCTTTCCTCCCTGATAACCACGCGCTTCCATGGCAATTGCCAATGAATCTGCACGCTTTAAGCTCGTCGCAAAAAGAGGAATTAAAATCGGAATCATAGCCTTTACTTTTTGAACGATGCTACCCTCGCCAAAGTCAACTCCACGGGCTTTTTGAGCATTCATAATTCTCGTTGTGTCATCCATCAAGGTTGGAACAAAACGCAAACTCATTGATAACATGAGACCAATTTCATGAACGGGAACTTTCACGCGTTTCAGCGGTGCTAAAAGAGCTTCAACTGCAGCTGCCAGACTCAAAGGCATGGTCGTTAATGTCAGCAAGGTTGAAAAGAAAATAATCAACACAAAACGACAGAAAATGATTCCCGCTTGTTGCAAAGCATAATCCGTTATTCTTATAAAAGAAAACTCAAATAGGACATTTCCACTTGAAATGAAAAAGAGCTGAAAAAGAGTCGTAAAAGCGATCAAGAAGAACATGGATTTTAATCCCTGAATGAAAAATGAAAGGGAAACGCCTGAAAAAGCGATAAATACACCTGTCGCTACAAACAGAATGAGATTAGCGAGAGGATTATTGGCCCAAAATACAATCAAAATCAACAGGATCATGGCAAGCAATTTACTACGTGGATCCAAGCGATGAATAATGGAATCCCCCGATATATAACGCCCTAAAATCATACTATCCATTTAGCGACTCCTTAAACTCCTCTATCTTGATTGGCAATTTTTTAAAAGCTACACCTCTATCTGCCAAACGTTTACAAAAGGCTGTTATTTTAGGCACACCTAACTGCACCTTTTCCATAGAGGCTACATCTTGGAAAACTTCGCTCGGTTTGCCACTTTTGACCAAACGCCCCTTTTCCATAACATAGACCTGATCAGCATACGTAGCTACGTCATCCATCAAATGCGTTACCAGAACGATTGTCATTCCAGAAAGGTGGAGTTCTTTAAACAAGGTCATCAATTCTTTTCTGCCCAAAGGATCTAGCCCTGCTGTTGGCTCATCCAAAACCAAGACAGCAGGCTCCATCGCTAGTATCCCTGCAATGGCCACCCGTCTCATCTGACCACCCGAAAGTTCAAATGGACTCCTCTCAAAGAGTGACTCATCAATCCCTACCAAGGCTAACTTTTCACGCGCAATTTTCTTGGCTTCTTCCTCAGAAACTCCAAAATTTTGCGGTCCAAATGCAACATCTTTCAAAACAGTCTCTTCAAAAATCTGATTTTCAGCAAATTGAAACACTAGACCAACTTGCTTTCGAATCTGACGAATTTCTTTATTGGTTGATGTAGGGGTAATGACAGTATCGAAAACTCGAACAGAACCCTTACTTGGTACCAATAGGCCATTTAAAAGCTGTAAAATCGTTGATTTCCCACTACCTGTGTGCCCTACTAAAGCTGTATAGGAACTATCCTCAATCGTCAAAGAAACATCAGTCAAGGCTGATGAAGATAGGGGAGTCCCCTCTTGATAGGTAAAGCTCACATTTTCTAGAGTAATTCCCATAACTTGTCCTCTAGCTCTCCTTCTGTCAAATAGCCATCTGGCAACTGATAACCAGTCTCTCTCAAAGATTCTCTCAATTGATTAGTAAAAGGTTCATCTAACCCTATCTGGTCAAGGTCATCCCGAGAAAAAAGTTCTCTGGGGCTGCTAGTTGACTCCACTTGGCCTTTTTTCATGACCAAGACACGGTCACTCATCGCAACTTCCTCTAAATCATGTGTAATGGAGACGACTGTCATCTGGTGGTCTTTTCGAATCTCTTGAACTGTCTGAATCAGTTCTCTGCGTCCCTCAGGATCCAACATACTTGTAGCCTCGTCCAAAATCAAAATAGCTGGCCTCAAGGCAACAACTCCCGCAATAGCCACCCGCTGTTTTTGTCCACCAGATAAACGAGCTGGTTCTCTCTTCTTAAAGTCCAGCATACCCACCAACTCCAAAGATTCAGCCACTCTCTTCTTCATTTCTTCTCGAGGAAGTCCCTGATTTTCTAATCCAAAGGCGACATCATCTTCAACAGTTGCCCCCACAAATTGGTTATCTGGATTTTGAAAAACCATACCAATTTGACGGCGTAAGTCCCAAACATTCTCAGAAGACAGCAATTGCCCATCAATCCAGATTTCCCCAGACTCTGCTTCAAGCAAGCCATCAATCAAACGGATAGTTGTCGATTTTCCACTCCCATTATGACCTACAATCGAAAGCCATTCCCCCCGTTTCACGTGAAACGAGACATTATTAACATCATAATGATCCTGGTCTTCCTTGTAACGAAAAGACAGATCTTTTACTTCAATAATCGATTTCATTTCGAACCAAATGTCCCTTTGAATACATGAGCGCTACCCTTGAAATAATCATAACCAGAGTAGATAGTGAAAAACAAAGCGATATAAAGCAACAGTTGCCCAATTAAATTCCAATGTAAGAGCAAAAAGATAATGGCAAACATTTGACTAAAGGTCTTGATTTTCCCAGGCATCGCTGCTGCTAGAACTGTCCCTCCCGTCTCAACAAGCAACAAACGCAAGCCTGTCACTGCAAGTTCACGACAGATGATAATAGCAACAACCCAAGCTGGAGCCATACCTAACTCAATCAACATGATAAAAGCTGACATAACCAACAACTTATCCGCCATTGGATCTGCAAACTTTCCAAAGTTGCTAACCACATTCCATTTACGAGCAAGGTAACCATCAAGATAATCCGTTATACTAGCAACTGCAAAGATGATAGCTGCCAACAAATGACTGCCTTGTGAATGGCCCAAAGTCAAAATAAGAATAAAGAGAGGTATGAAGAGAATTCTACCAATAGTTAATACATTAGGAATTTGTTCTTTTTTCATTGCTTTTTCCTTAATCTGTAGTGAATGTAAGTGTTACAGTTCCAGTCTGAGTTGTCAGCTTCGAAGTATCAATCGTTTGATTGTCCACAGTCACAGTAACTCCCTTCACTACACCTAAAGTAATGGTAACGGGATTCTTAGTTGAAACTGTTGTTTTTGCATTCTTATTGTCTGCGGATAGTGTCACACCACCCTCCAGCTCACTTCCTGAAACACTAACCCAACTAGTTGCATCTGATACTGCCAGTTGAACAGTAGCGGTTTCCTTACTCGTTTTATACCGAGCTTCAATGCGGTTTCCTTCGCCTGACACTGTAATAGTTGATTCCGTAGTAGAAGACGAGCTAGACGTCTGACTACTAGAAGATGAACTAGATGAGGTTGTTGAACTAGTCGAGTTCACAACGCTATAATTAGCTGAAGAAGGACTTGGCTGAGTTTGGATGTAGTTCCAAACATAGTAAGTGACAAAAATTAAAATTGACAAAGCAAATAGAACGAAATAAAACAAGGGGAGATAAGACGTTTTTTTCTTATTTGATCGTCTGCGACCAGACAAGTCTTCTTCATCGACATCTACCTCTTCGTAGGTAATCATACTGCCTGAATCGTAGGCATCCAAAACAATTCCTTCATCTAACTCTACTGCCCAGGCATATTTTCTTAAAAAAGAACGAGCGTAGAAGGTACTAGGAAGTAAATCGAAATCATCTGCCTCCATGGCTTCTAGAAAATGCAACTGAATTTCAGTTTTTTCCTGCAATTCTTCTAAACTCAATCCCTGGTTAATTCTGGCTAAACGTAGAACCTCGCCAATTGTTTTTTTTCTCATACGTACCATTCCTTCTTTCTAGTATTAGTCATCTTTTAAGCTGGAAAGATTGTAAAATCAACTAGATCACCATTATCAATCAAACGATGTCCAGCTTCTAGAACATCCTCCAAAGTAATTTCCTGTAAAATTTTCGGAAAATCAAAAATTGTTTCTCCGCGATCCATCGGATCGTATTGAGTTGCAATAAATTCCAAAGAGTTCATGCTACTGAAAAACTCACCAAACATCTCACTCTTAACAAGATCTAAATGTTCCTCTGTAATATCCGCATCACTACTAAACTGACGAATCGCTTTACGAAATTGATGTGACAGAGAAACAGGCTCTTTGGTGTCCATTGTCAATATCACAAAATGAAAGCGACTGTTGACTTCAACCTCAAGCGACAATGACGCATCTAACTTCCCAGTCTCATATAACTTTTGAAAACGGTCAGAAGTCCAACCAAACATCATCGTAAATAGTAATTTCAATAAAATATTGTAACGATAAGACTCAGCTTCTGTTATTTGCCCATTACCTCTAATCGCAACAGCAAGTTTGGGTGAAGAAACTTCCATCCGAAGACTATCTGTTTGCTTCACAGGCTGCAAAAGGAGTTGCTCTTTTGAAACTGTAAACTGGTTTGAAACTTCCTTTTCCTTTTTCGAAAAGTATTCCTCAACAACTTCCACATCAATATTTCCAACTAAAAACAGTGACATGTTGACAGGTTTGTAAAACTCTGTAAAATTCTCTTTTAAATTTGAAACTTGAATCTCAGAAATTGATTTTTCGCTTCCAACTATATCTGTCGCTAAAGGAGTATCAGGATAAAGGTTGGCTAATGTTGCAAAAAACAAACGTGAATCTGGATCATCTTGGTACATTTCTCGTTCTTGCTGGATAATATCCTGTTCCCTCAAAACAGACTCTTCTGTAAAATGAACATCTCCGACTAACTCATCTAGCAAATCTAAATTTTCTAATAGATGGTCAATTGTTGAAAAAAGATAGCTGGTCTTAGTAAAGCTTGTAAAGGCATTACTGTCCGCACCTAATCGAGTATACGCAGCCATTATATCCTCAGAATTTTCTCTTTCAAACAATTTATGTTCAAGAAAATGTGCAATTCCTGCTGGATGATGACGTAAACCTTTTTCCAAGTTTGTATAAGTTGCATCTACAGAACCAAATTGAACCGTTACAATCCCATAAACCTCATTGAAATCTTGCTTAGGGAGTAAAGAAACTGTCAATCCATTTGACAATTGTGTTTTGTAGACTGTTTCCTTTACAGCAGGATAGTATTTTTCTTCAAAAGCAACCTTTGTCATTCTACTCCTTCCATAAAGTAAATCGCTTGTAACTTCAAACTGTTGGCAGCTTTACATACAGCTTCTTTATCAACATTCTCTAATTTTGCCACCAATCGATCAATATCGAAGCTTGATTTCCCCAATAGAGAATTCAAATAGACTCTTTCAACTAGGGTCTGTTGATTATCTTGAGCCATCAACAAAGATCGTCGAATCATCTCCTTAGTTTGTTCAAGTTCAAAATCTGTAAAGTTACCCTTTTTCAAATCTAGCAATTGATGATTCATCATTTTTCTAGCCTGATTTCGATTTTCTCTATCAATCCCCGCATACATCCTTAACAGACCACTAAACAAATCCAGTTGACTAGAGACTGTGTAGGCTATTCCAGCATTTTCACGAACGTTTGTAAAAAGTTTCGAATGTGCAAATTCACCCAACAAACCATTCATAACAAGCATAGGCAAATGTTCATCATCACCATATTTTACAGGAGAATGATAGCCTAATTCCAAAATAGATTGCCCAACATTCCTCTGAACCATTCCCTCTCTTAAGACATTCGAATAAGATTGATGGTACTGGATAGTGACGCCATTCTCTCTAACTGTAAAGGGTAATGACTTCAGCGATTCTGTAATTTCTACTTCATTAAAATCACCTATGAAAAAGAAATCAATTCGATCATTTTTCAGAGCATCTTGAAAGCAAGTGTAGCTACTTTCTGGAGACTCATTTGAAATGCTGTTTCGTAAATCACTGTATCTCAATTGAAGACGCTCATCATGGAAGAACAAGCTATCCAACTCCTTATGAGCAAAATAAAATGAATCATCCATATCAGTAGCTAAACTAGCCAACAACTGTTTTCTTTCAATTTCAAATAAGGCTGGCTCAAAAGCACCATCTTGAACTAAGGGAGCAAATAAAGTCTGTTTCACTAATTCCAAAATTCGAGAAGTCAAGACATTCTTTTTACTTAAGAAATCATCCCTTACATAGGTAAACGTTAAGTCAAGAATATGTGCCTGTCCCCTACGATAAGAACTTGTGGAAATATCTGTTCCATATAAACTTGCCAAGTATCTGCGAAATACTTGAGATGTTGGGTAAACTTGATTTGCCGTCTCCAACATACTCGCGCTCAACATGCGCCCTGCTATTGTCTCAAGAGATAAGGGAGCAGTAAAACGAATAGTGATTTTATTTGTTTTAAACTTTTTGGATTGAACAAAATGTGCTGAAATTCCAGGCACTAATTCCATACCTTACCTCCTTACATATAGAGTTCTATTATACCACGAAAATCAAAATTTTTCTTGTTCTCTTTATAGCTTTAAAGAGTAAAACCGTTTTCATTTCAGCTAACTTTCCTTCAGCTATTTCAAGGAAAATATGGTATAATACCAAAGATTGAGGTGAATTATGGAATACAAATTATTTGAAGAATTTATTACGCTCCAAGCCCTCCTAAAAGAACTTGGAATTATACAAAGCGGTGGTGCTATCAAATCCTTTTTAATAGATCATCAAGTTTATTTTAATGGTGAGTTAGAAAGTAGACGTGGGAAAAAAATCCGTATTGGAGATACGATTGACATTCCCGATTTAAAGATTGACATCACCTTGACAAAACCAAGTTTAAAAGAGCAAGAAGAGTATCAAGCAGATAAGATTGAGAAAGAGCGAATTGCTAAACTTGTCAAAGAGATGAATAAAGGTGTCAAGAAAGAAAAACAAAAAACTTCTTCATCACCTAAAACCAAACAAGTTCCACGTTTTCCAGGAAGATAACCATGTGGCTCCAACATTTAACAATTAAAACCTTTCGAAACTACAAAGAGGCAAAAATTGATTTCAATCCAAAATTAAATGTCTTTCTAGGTCAAAATGCACAAGGAAAAACCAATATTCTAGAGGCAATCTATTTCTTGGCCTTGACACGTAGTCATCGGACTCGTACAGATAAAAATCTCATTCATTTTGATAACGAGCAACTCCGTCTTTCTGGCTTGCTACAGAAAAAAACAAGCTCTATCCCTCTAGAAATTGATTTAACACCAAAAGGGCGTGTGACTAAGGTCAATCACTTAAAACAAGCTCGCCTATCAGACTACATTGGACATATGAATGTTGTCCTCTTCGCACCTGAAGATCTCCAACTAATTAAAGGAGCGCCTTCTGTCCGTCGAAAGTTTATAGACATCGAACTGGGACAAATTAAACCAATCTACTTGTCAGACTTGTCAAACTATAACCATATACTCAAGCAAAGAAATACTTACCTAAAATCCAGCCAGAAGATTGATGAAACATTTCTGTCAGTCTTAGATGATCAGTTAGTAGAATATGGATGTCGCGTCATAAGGCATCGGATAAAATTCATTAAAGACCTAGAGAAATTTGGTCAAAAAAAACACTTAGAGATTTCAAATAAATTAGAAGAGTTGTCAATATCTTATCAATCATCTGTCAACTTCATTGATGAAGAACAGCTAACAAGTTCTTTTAAAATGGCTTTAGAGAAAAGCAGATCAAGAGATTTGTTCAAAAAGAATACTGGTGTCGGCCCTCATCGAGATGACATTACTTTCTATATCAATGCTATGGATGCTAGTTTTGGAAGTCAAGGTCAACATCGTAGTCTTGTACTTTCTGTCAAACTAGCAGAGATTGAGCTAATGGAAACTATTACCAATGAGTCTCCGATACTACTGCTTGATGATGTTATGAGCGAACTTGACAATACACGGCAACTAAAATTACTAGAAACCATTTCTCAATCTATCCAAACCTTTATTACAACAACAAGTTTAGACCACTTACAAAACTTGCCAGAAAACCTTAGTATTTTCAACATCCAAAACGGTAGAATATCTGTAAATCAAAATTGACAACTATGTAAACAAAAAGAACTCCTGGATTTCAGGAGTTCTTTTTTACTTCTTACATGGAGTAGTTTGGTGCTTCATTAGTAATTTGTACATCATGAGGATGGCTTTCTTTTAGACCAGCCCCAGACATTTCAATAAATTGAGCGTTGTCGTGCAATTCTTTAAGGTTAGCTGCACCACAGTAACCCATACCAGAGCGAATACCACCAAGCATTTGGAAGACAATATCAGCTGCTGCGCCTTTATAGGCAACACGGCCTTCAATTCCTTCTGGAACGAGTTTGTTTGCTTCATTGACAGAACCTTGGAAGTAACGGTCGCTTGAACCTTTCTTCATTGCAGCGATTGATCCCATACCACGGTAAGTCTTAAACTTACGTCCTTGGAAAATTTCAGTTTCACCTGGTGCTTCATCTGTTCCAGCAAACATTGAACCAAGCATAACTGCATTTCCACCTGCAGCAAGGGCTTTTACAATATCTCCAGAATACTTGATTCCACCATCAGCAATAATCGTTTTTCCATATTCGCGCGCAACTGCTGCCGCATCATAAATTGCTGTCACTTGTGGGACACCCACACCTGCAATCACACGAGTAGTACAGATAGAACCTGGTCCAATCCCAACTTTGACAACATCCACACCCGCATCATAAAGAGCACGCGCACCTTCTGCAGTTGCAATATTACCAGCAATCAAAGTGCGATCTGGGAAGTGAGCACGAATTTCAGCAATTTTACGTAGAACCCCAGCAGAGTGACCATGTGCAGTATCAATAACAATTGCGTCAGCCCCTGCTTCAAAGAGAGCCTCTGCACGTTCAAATGTATCTGAAGTGACACCCACCGCACCAGCAACTAGAAGACGACCAAATTCATCTTTGGCAGCATTTGGAAACTCAATAACTTTTTCAATATCCTTAATAGTAATCAAGCCAGAAAGACGACCTTCTTCGTCAACCAATGGAAGTTTTTCAATACGGTGTTCTTGAAGAATATGTTCAGCTGTTGCAAGATCTGTACCCACAGGAGCAGTAACAAGATTTTCACTGGTCATATGGTTTGAGATTGGTTGATTGTAATCTGAAATAAATCGAAGATCTCGGTTTGTTAGAATACCAACCAATTTACGATTTTCAAGTGTTTCTACAACTGGAACACCACTGATACGGTAACGTCCCATCAGTTCGTCTGCCTCAGCAATGGTATGTTCTGGAGTCAAGAAGAATGGATCAATAATAACACCATTTTCAGAACGTTTTACCTTGCGAACTTCATCCGCCTGTTGCGCAATAGACATATTTTTATGGATTACTCCAAGACCACCCGCACGAGCAATAGCAATAGCCATTTGACTTTCTGTGACTGTATCCATGGCGGCTGTTATAATTGGGATATTTAAAGTCAGATTATCTGCCAATTTTGTTGTTAAATCTGCATCATTAGGCAACACATGACTTTCTGCTGGAATGAGCAATACATCATCAAAGGTAAAACCTTTTTTTAAAAATTTAGTATCCCAATTAGACATTGAAGTTTCCTCTTTTCTTTCTTTTTGAGCTTGACTCTTTTTGTATTGTATCTATCATACCATTCTATGAAAATTTGTCAATTATATTTATGGTAGAAATCATAAAAAAACTATCCCTATGATCCTATGGAAGAGATAGTTTTACGATTCATATTTTATCCATTATTTAAAATAATTTAGTCCCATTGCTTTCTTAACTTCAGATAAAGTTTGCCCCGCAACCTCACGCGCTTTCTCACTACCTTTTTGAAGCATATTGTACACTTCTCCCATATCCTTAGCAAATTCAATACGGCGCTCACGAATAGGACCAAGTTCGCGTTCTAATATTTCAAGTAGATAACGTTTCGTTTTTACATCACCAAGACCTCCACGTTGATAATGCTCTTTCATATTCACAATTTCTTGAGCATCTTCTGGACGACCAAACACATCTAGATAATGGAAAACCATATTTCCTTCAATCTTACCTGGATCCTCCACTCGAATATGATTCGGATCAGTATACATACTCATGACTTTTTTACGCAATGTATCCGCATCATCTGCTAGATAAATACCATTATTAAGGGATTTAGACATTTTAGCATTTCCATCTAAACCAGGCAAACGTCCTGCTCTCTCATTTTCTGGATAAATACCTTCTGGTTCCACTAAGACATCACAGTTATATGCGTTGTTAAAAGAACGAACAATCTCGCGGGTCTGCTCAATCATTGGTTTCTGATCTGTTCCAACAGGAACATAATTAGCCTTGAAGGCAGTAATATCTGCTGCTTGCGCAATAGGATAAACCAAAAATCCTGTCGGAATACTTTCTCCAAACCCTTTTTGAGCAATCTCTGTTTTTACTGTCGGATTCCGTTCCAAACGAGCTAGTGACACCAAATTCATATAGTACATAGACAGCTCAGCCAACTCTGGAATCTGGCTTTGAATAAAGATAGTTGATTTACTTGGATTTAATCCAACTGCTAAGTAATCTAAGGCAACATTCCCAATCGATTCTACAATCGTTTGAGGGTCTTTGGCGTGATCTGTCAATGCTTGTTGGTCCGCCAAAAAAACAAACATCTCATACTTGTCTTCTTCCTGCAGTAATACTCTATTTTTAAGACTCCCAACATAATGTCCAATATGCAATTTTCCTGTTGGGCGATCTCCTGTTAAAATAATGGGTTTCGTCATTTTTTTCTCCTTCGAAATGGTCTCTTCAATTATAGCATTTTTTTGTTAAAATAACAGAAAATTTTTTAAATCAAATAGCCAATACACTGTAAACAAAACTGTAAATTTAGTTGATATAAAATTGACAAAGAAAAATTTGAATATTTTTCTCTTTTCTAGTAGAATAAATATATTACAAATATAGGAGAAAAACATTGCTTACAGTATCTGATGTTTCACTACGTTTTAGTGATCGCAAACTTTTTGATGATGTCAATATCAAATTTACAGAAGGAAATACATACGGATTAATTGGTGCTAATGGTGCTGGGAAGTCTACATTCTTAAAAATCTTAGCTGGTGATATCGAGCCAACAACTGGTCACATCTCTCTTGGTCCAGATGAACGTCTCTCTGTTCTCCGTCAAAATCATTTTGACTATGAAGACGAGCGAGTTATTGATGTCGTCATTATGGGAAATGAAAAACTTTACAACATCATGAAAGAAAAAGATGCCATTTACATGAAGGAAGATTTTTCAGATGAAGATGGTGTGCGTGCTGCCGAACTCGAAGGTGAATTTGCCGAACTTGGAGGTTGGGAGGCAGAGAGTGAGGCGTCTCAACTACTTCAAAATCTTAATATTCCAGAAGAATTGCACTATCAAAACATGAGCGAATTAGCCAATGGTGAAAAAGTGAAGGTTCTCCTTGCTAAAGCACTTTTTGGTAAACCAGATGTTCTTCTCTTGGACGAGCCAACCAACGGTTTAGATATCCAGTCTATTACTTGGTTAGAAGACTTCTTGATTGACTTTGATAACACCGTTATCGTTGTATCCCATGACCGTCACTTCTTAAACAAAGTATGTACTCATATGGCCGACCTTGACTTTGGAAAAATCAAACTCTATGTTGGAAACTATGACTTCTGGAAGGAATCTTCTGAGCTTGCTGCTAAATTGCTAGCAGACCGTAATGCTAAGGCAGAAGAAAAAATTAAGCAATTGCAAGAATTCGTTGCTCGCTTCTCTGCCAACGCTTCTAAGTCAAGACAAGCAACGTCTCGTAAAAAAATGCTTGACAAGATTGAACTAGAAGAGATTGTGCCATCTAGTCGTAAATACCCATTTATCAACTTTAAAGCAGAACGTGAGATTGGTAATGATCTCTTGACAGTAGAAAATCTAACTGTAAAGATTGATGGCGAAACTATCCTAGACAATATTAGTTTCATCTTGCGTCCAGGTGATAAGACAGCTCTTATTGGACAAAATGACATCCAAACGACTGCATTAATTCGTGCAATTATGGGTGACATCGACTATGAAGGAACTGTCAAGTGGGGAGTTACTACTAGCCGTTCTTACTTGCCAAAAGACAACTCGGCTGATTTTGCAGGAGGAGAGTCAATCCTTGACTGGTTGCGTCAATTTGCAAGTAAAGAAGAAGATGACAATACCTTCCTACGTGGTTTCCTTGGTCGTATGCTCTTTTCTGGAGATGAAGTTAACAAACCTGTAAACGTCTTGTCAGGGGGAGAAAAAGTACGTGTCATGCTTTCAAAACTCATGCTTCTGAAATCAAATGTACTTGTACTTGATGATCCAACTAATCACTTAGATTTGGAATCTATCTCAAGCTTGAACGATGGATTGAAAAACTTTAAAGAATCAATCATCTTTGCCAGTCATGACCACGAGTTTATCCAAACTTTGGCAAACCACATCATTGTTTTGTCTAAGAATGGCGTCATCGATCGTATTGATGAAACCTATGATGAATTCTTAGAGAATGCAGAAGTACAAGCAAAAGTTAAAGAACTTTGGAAAGACTAAATAAGACTTCAAAACTCAGTTGGATTAACCAACTGAGTTTTCTATCATTCTACGAGGTAACATGAAATCATTTTTTAAAACATATTGGACCTATTTTGTTTCTTTCATCATTCCTGTAGTGATTATGACAGGAGTATACCTAACTCAAGGTATCTATTGGAATAGCGATACATCTCCACTATTAGGAGATGGTTTCCATCAATACGTTATTTTCGATGTGGCTTTACGAAACATCCTACATGGAAATGGCAGTTTGTTTTACACCTTTACAAGTGGCCTCGGACTGAATTTCTATGCTCTATCTAGTTATTACTTGGGTAGTTTTCTCTCACCTCTGGTTTACTTTTTTAATCTGTCAAATATGCCAGATGCTGTCTATCTGACCACTCTCTTAAAATTTGGATTGATTGGTCTGTCAACCTTCTTTAGTTTGACTAGATTATTTAAAGATATCCCAAAATTTTTAAAACTTGCCTTATCTACTTCCTATGCTTTAATGAGCTTCACTGTCAGTCAGTTAGAGATAAAAACTTGGCTAGATGTTTTTATCTTGATTCCTTTAATTATAACTGGTTTACACCTACTTATAACACAAAAGAAACGCCTACTATACTTTACAAGTTTGTCAATCTTATTTATTCAAAATTATTATTTTGGGTATATGACAGCATTGTTTCTTATTTTCTGGTATCTCTGTCAAATTTCTTGGGACTTTAAAACTCGAAAATCATCTTTTCTTGATTTTGTTGTTACCTCCTTTTTAGCAGGAATGGCTAGTTTGATTATGACTCTTCCTACACTGTTTGATTTACAAACTCATGGTGAGAAGTTGACTACCATCACAAAATTAAAGACAGATAGTAGCTGGTATCTGGATATTTTCGCAAAACAATTCATTGGATCTTTTGATACAACTAAGTATGGATCTATACCAATGATTTTTGTTGGATTACTCCCTTTTATTTTGACCATTCTATTTTTCACAATAAAATCCATAAGGTTTCACGTGAAACTTACCTATGCAATTTTTTTCACTTTTTTAATAACAAGCTTTTATATAGAGGCCCTCGATTTATTTTGGCAAGGGATGCATACCCCAAATATGTTTTTACATCGCTATGCTTGGATTTTTTCTACTCTGTTAATTTATACTGGAGCAGAAGTCTTAAATCGTCTGAAAGAACTGAAGCTATGGAATCTATTTGTCTCACTTTTTCTTGTACTAACAGGATTTTTGGCCACTGTCTATTTTAAATCACACTATTCTTTTTTAACTGATTTGAATATCCTGCTCACTCTTGAATTTCTACTAGTTTATGCTCTTTTACTTCTTGCAGTCATTAGAAAATTTATCTCTATAAATCTATTTGCAATTCTCTTGTCTTTATTTATAACAGCTGAGATAAGCTTAAATGCTTCATCTCAAATGGAAGGAATAGCTAAAGAATGGGCCTTTGCTTCTCGTAACGCCTATAATAGAGATATCACCGCTATGGAATCCATTCTAACCCAAATTGACAATCCATTTACACGTACTGAAAAACTGCAAATTCAGACTGGAAATGACAGTATGAAATTTAACTACAATGGAATCTCTCAATTTTCGTCTGTACGAAATCGCTCAGCTAGCACTAGTTTAGATAAACTGGGATTCAAATCCTCTGGAACCAACCTCAATCTCCGTTATGCAAATAACAGCCTTTTAGCAGACAGTTTATTTGGAATCCAGTACAATATTTCTGAAACTTCACTTGATAAGTATGGCTTTCAAGAGATTTATCAAAAGGATCATTTAACCTTATATAAAAATCAACTCTCTTTACCCATTTCCTTTGCCACTCAATCTATTTACACTGATGTAAACTTTAACAATCACACTCTAGATAATCAGGCTTTATTTATAAACCAGCTTGCTAATCTCAACTTAGATTACTTCTCCCAAATAACATATGATAAAACAGATAATTCTGAAGGTTTAACCAGCATCACAGGTTCTGCGAATGAAGATGCAAAGATTGATTATCAAATTGAGGTTCCTCAAAATAGTCAAGTATATCTCTCTTTTTCAAATCTTCATTTTACAAACGATAAGCAAAAGAAAGTTGATATCCTTGTCAACGGTGAAAAGAAGACTTTTACAACTGACAATGCATTTAATTTCTTTAATTTGGGTTATACTGAAGAACAAAAAACTTTCAATATCAGTGTTAGTTTCCCTGGGAATTCTCAGGTGTCATTTGAATCTCCGACCTTCTATCGTTTAGATACTCAGTCTCTTACTGAGGCAATTCAAAAGATTAAAGAACAACCTGTAGAAGTATCCACCTCTAAAAATAAAGTCTTTGCTGCATATGAAGTAAAACAAGATACCTCTATTTTCTTCACAATTCCTTATGACAAAGGTTGGTCTGCATACCAAGATGGGAAAAAACTTGAAATCAAGCAGGCTCAAACCGGTTTTATGAAAGTTGATGTTCCAAAGGGAAAAGGCACCATTACACTTTCCTTTATCCCCAATGGTTTTGTTATTGGAGCAGCCTGCTCAGTAACTGCCCTTCTTCTTTTTGGGATCTATAATCACAGACGAAATTTATCTAAGACAGAAAAAGATTGACCAATTCTTTGGTCAATCTTTTTAATCTTCTTCCATTTTCTTAGGTTGATAAGCTAGCATGCCTAAAGCAGTAAAGAAAGCTAGTGTTATAATAAGGAAAATTACTTGGTGATGAATATTTCCTGTCATAGAGATTGTTTGTCGTAAACCTGATACAGAGTAACTCATTGGTAACCAAGGATTGACACCTTTAAAGAAATCATTTGTCAAAGCTAGAGGATAGTCCCTGCACTTGATGCTAACTGTAATAAAAGTAAAATAAGAGAGAAGAAAGCTCCAATACGGCTATTCCAAGTTGTTAAAGCTGTCACCATAGACATGAAAGCTAAACTTGTGATTATAATTAAAATTAAGGTTCTCATCTCGTGGTTCACAGTCAATCCAATAAGATGGACACCGCCATAAACTAAAACACCTGCTAAGACAGCTATAATGCCATTTATTTCAGATCGAGACTTCAACCAAGCCCAACGACTCTCTGGATGACGTCCAGAAGGCAACTTAGCAAAAATCATATTAGTAGATATAGCAGAAACAAAAAGAGCAACTGATATCATATAAGGAGCCATGGCAATCCCATTTACAGGAACTTGGTCATTGTCTGTTTTTGAGAGAACTAGAGGATTAGATAATGTTTCTGCATTTTTAGATTCTGTTGAAGCTGATTTGAGCTGATTATTAGCATTTCCTAATCCTTGTCCTAATGAACCAACTCCTGTCTGTAAATCTTCAAGACCAGAGGTTAAGCTTGTTCCACCTTCTGCTAGTTTTCCAGTACCATCTGAAATCTTCATAGCACCACTTCCTAGTTGAGATGCTGCAGAAAGTAATTGCGTTGATTTATCTGTTAATTGACCAGAGCCAAATTGTAATGTGGTAAGACCTGCTATCAGCTCTGGACTCTTATTATTCAATTGAGTAGAACCAGATGACAAACTTTCTATACCTGATACTAATTCTGGAGTTTTTCCAGCTAGCGCATCTACTCCAGCTGTCAAGGTTGATGTGTTTTCTGTCAACTTACTTGATCCAGAAACTAATTGATCTAGACTAGTTGTTAAACTTGAGTTCTTTTCACTTAGTTGATTAGCACCTATAGAAATAGTATCCAATCCTTTAGTATAGTTTACAACTCCTTTTTCAATTGACTGACTTCCAGGAACTAACTGATTGTCTACAGTAGTTTGTAATTTTGTAAATCCATTTGACAAAGTTGTCAAGTAGCTAGATGCTGCAGGTAAAAGTTGATTTGCTTTCGTCTGCACATCAGATAGATTAGATACTTGTTGTTCTGAATTCTCTATACTTTCTTTTAATCCCCCTACTGTCGTTAAAATTGTTTTTGCTGACTCAATCGTAGAATTAGAATTTTTAGAAATAGCTTCTGTCAGTTCTTTCTTTTGTTCCTCTGTAAGAGATTGATAAGTAGTTGTTGATTGAAGGTTAGCAATAGTTTTCTCTTGTTCTGTCTGACTTTTAGTCACAATATCCTGTGCAAGAGTTGTTAGATTTGGCAAAGCTTCTGAAAATTTACTTTTCAGTTGAGTATTATCTGATATTGTAAGAGCTTGTAGTGTTTTATTTAGTTCTCCTAAGCTTGTTGCCAATTGCGCTATTTCTTCATTTTGTTGAGATGAGGACTCTAATTGGCTTGAAATTTCTTTAATACCAGTATTTAATTGCTCCATTCCATCTCTTAGTGTATCTGATTGATTGGATAATTGACTTGTTCCGTTAGAAAGTTCTTTCACACTATTTGTATAAGCATTTACACCAACTGAAAATTGATTGAGACCTGTATCCAGTTGTGAAACGCCACCTGTATAAGACTTTATACCTGTATTTAGCTGATTTACACCTGTCACCAACTCAGGAGTTTTTGAAGCTAATTGACCAAGTCCAGTGTCAACTTGTGAGACAGCATTTGTATAACTTTGTAAACCACTATTAAAAGTTCCTAAACCAATATGTAATTGCTCTATAGCAGACACATAGCTAGATAAGCCTTTTGTAAATTGATCCGCTCCATTTGAAAAAGTTACACTTGAGTTAGCTAGAGTATTAAGATTTGTTGTCAATGTTTGACTTCCCGTCACCAACTGATCGGCTCCATTAGCTAATTGTTCACTTCCTTCAGCTGCCTTATTTATTCCAGACTTCAAATCATTCATTTTTTGAAATAAAGCCTTAGTGTACGTTTCAGTAACATTAGTAGAGACGGTTTGTTTTAATTGTGTCATTGCAGAATCACTCATCTTACTTGCAATAAAGCTATGCCCACTTGACGTCTGATAATCAATCTGCATCTGTTCAGGATGATTCGTTAGGATAGAAGTAGCTTTTTCAGATAGATCACTTGGTAAAGTCACTACCATGTAGTAGTCACCATCTTCTAGTCCTTTTTCCCCTTCCTCTTCATTAACAAAGTGAAAATCTAAAGCCTTATTTTCTTTTAAATTAGACACCATGTCTTCACCAATTCTCATTGTCTGTCCATTATAAGAAGCTTCCTTATCTTTATTGACAACTGCCACAGGTAACTCCGATACTTGACCATATGGATCCCACATGGACGATAAAAATATAATGTTGTATAAAGCTGGAATGAGAGAAATCCCTATCATTACAATGATAAAGGTCGGTTTTTTAAATATTGCTTTCCATTCTTTAAACATGTTTCCTCCTTTTTTACACATATTGTCTAAAATTTTGATATAATAGATTATACATCAAAAAATCTAAATTACAAGGTAAAAAATATTTTTTTAGACACATAGTCTATTTTTGTTTACAAGGAGGAATTATGAAAGAAAGTAACAAACGTTTAAAAACAAAACGAATTATCGAAAATGCCATGGTTCAATTATTGATGGACCAGCCCTTTGATCAAATTTCTACTGTCAAGTTAGCAGAAAAAGCCGGAATTAGTCGTTCCAGCTTTTACACTCACTACAAGGATAAGTATGATATGATTGAACTCTACCAAAGTAAGCTATTTCATACCTTTGAGTATATTTTCCAAAAACATGCTCATCACAAAAGAGATGCTATTTTAGAAGTATTTGAATATTTAGAGTCTGAGCCACTCTTGGCTGCACTCTTATCTGAAAATGGGACAAAAGAAATCCAAAATTTCTTGAGAAATAAGCTTCACATTATGCTTAGCACCGACCTTCAGAAACGCTTTATGAAATTACAACTCACTCCAATAGAATTAGAATACAGCAGTATTTATCTAACAAATGCCCTATTTGGTGTTTGCCAGACTTGGATTGCTCACGGAAAAAAAGAAAGTCCGCAAGAAATGACAGACTTCCTTATGAAAATGTTAGGTGATGTCAACTAAAAAAGAACACCATTGGTGTTCTTTTTTTTATCTGACTCCGCCAGTAGGACTCGAACCTACGACATCATGATTAACAGTCATGCGCTACTACCAACTGAGCTATGGCGGATAAAATAGTCCGTACGGGATTCGAACCCGTGTTACCGCCGTGAAAAGGCGGTGTCTTAACCCCTTGACCAACGGACCATCTATCTGTAGCAGATATAACCATTATATCAATTTCTTACTAATTGTCAATCACTTTTTAGATTTTTTCTCTAGAATATCTTTTAGTTTGCGAACTTTCAAACGGGTAATCGGGCAACGATGATCTTCATAAAAGACAACTTCTAAATTCTTTCGATCAATTTCTCTCACATTTCCCACATTGACAAGGAAAGATTTATGGGAGCAATAAAATCGCTGGGTATGTTTGTCCTTTTCCTGAATATCTGTCATAGTTCCATAGAATTCTTTAGCAAAATTCTTACCAATAATCCGAAGTTTATGAGAAACTCCTGTGGTTTCGATATACAAAATGTCATGGTAAGGAATTTTCAAATCATTTCCCTTATAGTTGTAATCAAAATAGTCTACAACATCTTCGTTTTCAAGCAGCATACTCTTAGTGTAAAAAATACTCTGCTCGATACGTTTTTTGAACAATTCATCATTGATATCTTTATCAACAAAATCTAGGGCTGATACCTGGTATTTATACGTTAAGGTAGCAAATTCAGATCGACTGGTAATAAAGACAATAATAGCATAAGGATTGTGATGACGGATAAACTGAGCCACTTCAAATCCTTTTTTCTCGATTCCATGAATATCGATATCTAGGAAATAAAGCTGGTTTACTTCATCATTTTCGATATATTCCTTAAACTCACGAACTTTTCCTGTTGTCTTATATGAAATAGGAATATTCGATTCTTCCGAGATTTCATTTAATATTCTCTCTAGTCTCACTTGATGTTCAATAACATCTTCTAAAATTAATACTTTCATTCGAATTCCCTCTTAAATCTAATAATTTGTCTAAATGTGTTGTCTTCCATCTCTGTTTCTAAAATAATGTTGTCATACTTATCTAAAATCTCTTTGACATTATTAAGTCCTAAACCTCTATTTCTTCCCTTGGTAGAAAAACCTAAGGCAAATAGATCCTCTGAAGGCGTCATAGTGATTTTGCATGAATTTTGGATAACTATAACTGTTTCAAAATCCATTTTAATGACTGCAACTTCCATTTGTTTCAAATAACTATCTGCAGCACCTTCAACAGCATTATTTAATAAAATGCTCATGATACGAACAAGATCAAGTAAATCCATTGACAATCTAGTAATGACATCTTTTACTTCCAATGTAAACTCTACATCATTATTTCGAGCATAGACAATCGATTGAGCAATTAAACTTCGTAAAGCTGAATCTTCTATGTTATTTAAATCAAAGTAAGTATATTTTTCTGACCTCAATTTCTGATTTGCTTTTACTAGGACTTCATTGTAAACCCTGTTAATTTCTTGTAAATCTCCAATGTCAATCGCCATTTGCATGCTGACAAGCATCCCTGCATAATCATGACGAAAACCTCGAATTTCATTATACAACTCCACAATTTCATCAGTATAAGTCTGTAAATGTTTTTGTTCAAATTTCTTTTGTTTTAGAGCAATCTCTTTTTCAATTTGAACCTTGTGAGAATTCATTGCAAAGAAAATCAATAACAAGCAAATAAAAACAATGGTTGATAAAATACTTCCGAAGCTATTTAAATGATGAGTTGTACTTACTATATCTGAAATAAACAATAAGATATGCAAACCAAAGAAAGCAACTATTACTTTTTTTTAAAAAAGGATACAGATAATCTTTATCAAAATATTTAATTTCCAGATGAAAATAACGAATTATTACTAGAATAGAAAAATAAGTCATCAACAATACTACTAAAAGGAATGTACTTTTATAGTGTAATACTACTTCATCTCCTGTTATAGAAGATAAAGTTACGGATATAAAAGTATGAGTACTGTGATATAATAAAGACAATAGTAAACTGATAAAAATAGCTTTGTATTTTTCAGACTTCTTTAACTTTCTTAAATAAAGGTACACAACCAAAGGAAATAAAAATTTAGACAAAGCAAAACTATTAGAAAATACTAGTGTAATAATTTCTTCAAGTATAAAAACTGAGATACATGTGTAACAGAAAAAAAACAATTTGTTCTTTTCTATTTATTTTACAAATCCATTCATAACTTTTGCTAATGATGAGAAAATAAAAAATAGCTATCCCTAATCCAAATAAATCCATTACTCTCTACCTTTATTTCATTACTTTCTTCTTGGAAAAATAAGATTACGAATTGTTTCTGAAATTCTCCAATCTCCACCTCGAATCTCCTGCAATTCTGCCTCTGTTACTTCTTTAAATTGTTCCAACTTTACTGTATTTTTCATAATGAAATCTCCTGTATTATTTTTTCTTGTAAGTTAACTTACACACCTATTATACAAAATGAAGACCATATAAGAAAAAATTCTTCCCAACTGTACATTTTTGCACCTGAAACGCACTTTTTTAAGAAAAAAGCTGGGATTTATCCCAGCTTCGCATCTAAAATTGATCCCAGCAGGATTCGAACCTGCGACCGTTCGCTTAGAAGGCGAATGCTCTATCCAGCTGAGCTATGAGACCTAACATGACCATTCTATCAAAAAACAAGAGCTAAGTCAATCTTCTATTTGTGGTAAGGAGAACCCTGCTGAATTGTAAAAGCACGGTAAATTTGTTCAACTAAAACCAATCTCATTAACTGATGTGGTAATGTCAGACGTCCAAAACTGACAGAAAGATTGGCCCTATTTTTTACAACAGGAGCTAGACCCAAACTTCCTCCAATGATAAAAGTAAGCGTTGAGTATCCTTTGATAGAAGCTTGCTCTAGTTGCTTACTAAATTCCTCTGAGGAGAGTGTTTTTCCTTCAATGGCTAGTACAACGACAAAGTCCCTTTCTCCAACCTTAGAAAGAATTCTTTCACCTTCTGTTTCCAAGATTTTTTGATTTTCTAATTCACTGGCTTTGTCAGGTGTCTTCTCATCAGTGAGCTCAATCATTTCTAATTTGGCGAAACGTGAAATTCGTTTGGTATATTCAGCAATACCATCTTTAAGGTATTTTTCTTTTAATTTTCCCACTGTTACAATTTTTATTTTCATTCTTCTATTCTATCATATCCACACTTCATTTCACATCTTATACACATAAAAATCATCCTAAATTTCTAGCAAATTCACAGAACAAAGCGAGTTATCCACAACTTGTGTAAAACTTTAAGCTTTTAAGTTTGGATTAAGTTAATAGGTTTATAATCTGAGTAAATAAATAACAAACGGAGGCGTTTATGAAACACTTACAAAAATTTTACAAAAAAGGAGTTAAAGTTCTTGCAATCATTCTAATAGGATTTTTAAGTGGTGCCTTAGGAAGTTTCGTAACATTACAACTTTATCAAAAACAAGGAAATCAAGCTACAAATAATAATTCTGGCACTGTCACTCAAACATCCTATAAGAATGAAAATTCAACCACTCAAGCAGTAAATAAAGTTAAGGATGCTGTTGTCTCAATCATTACTTATTCTTCTTCTAGCAGTAGACAAAGTAGTGTATTTAATGCTGATGACACTAATTCTGATTCAGACAATCAACAAATCGCAAGTGAGGGATCAGGTGTTATCTATAAAAAGAATGATAAAGATGCCTATCTTGTAACTAATACTCACGTTATCAATGGAGCTTCAAAAGTTGATATCCGCTTAGCAGATGGTACCAAGGTTCCTGGTGAAATTGTTGGATCTGATACTTTCTCTGATATTGCTGTCGTTAAAATTTCTTCAGAAAAAGTTACAACAGTAGCAGAATTTGGGGATTCAAGTCAACTTAGTGTTGGAGAAACAGCGATTGCTATCGGTAGTCCTCTAGGTTCAGAATATGCTAATACAGTTACACAGGGAATCATCTCAAGTCTTAATCGAAATGTTTCTCTAAAATCTGAAGATGGTCAAGCTATTTCAACAAAAGCCATTCAAACAGATACGGCTATTAACCCTGGTAACTCTGGTGGTCCACTTGTAAACATTCAAGGACAAGTAATTGGTATTACATCAAGTAAAATTGCAAGTAATGGTGGAACATCTGTAGAAGGTCTTGGTTTTGCAATTCCTTCAAACGATGCACAAAATATCATTAAACAGCTTGAAAGTAATGGTAAAGTGACTCGTCCAGCTCTTGGAATTCAAATGGTCAATCTGTCAAATGTTGGAGCTAGTGATCTTAGAAAACTTAACATTCCAAGTAGCCTCACTTCAGGTGTAGTTGTTCGATCTGTTCAAAACAATATGCCAGCAAATGGACATCTTCAAAAATACGATGTCATTACCAAAGTTGACGACAAAGAGATTGCCTCATCAACAGACCTACAACACGCTCTTTATAATCATGCTATCGGAGATACTATCAAAGTAACCTACTACCGTAACGGTAAGGAGGAAACAACCTCAATTAAACTAGATAAGAATTCTGGTGATTTAGAGTCTTAATTGACATCAGTGTAAAGAAAACTTTACAGAAAGTAAAAGATATGTTAGTGTAGAATCATGGAAAAATTTGAAATGATTTCTATCTCTGAAATACAAAAGAATCCTTACCAACCTCGGAAAGAATTTGATGCAGATAAACTAAAGGAATTAGCTCAGTCAATCAAAGAAAATGGGCTCATCCAACCAATCATCGTTCGTCAATCTCCTGTAATTGGTTATGAAATCCTTGCAGGAGAGAGACGATATCGGGCTTCTCTCTTGGCTGGTCTAACCTCTATTCCAGCCGTTGTAAAGCACCTCTCAGATCAGGAAATGATGATCCAGTCAATCATTGAGAATTTGCAGAGAGAAAATTTAAATCCTATTGAAGAAGCACGCGCCTACGAATCTTTAGTAGAAAAAGGATTTACTCACACTGAAATAGCAGATAAAATGGGGAAATCTCGTCCTTATATCACTAATTTTATTCGTTTGCTTTCCCTACCAGAATATATCTTAGATGAAGTAGAAAATGGAAAAATTTCTCAAGCTCATGCACGTTCATTAGTTGGTTTAGATAAAGAGAAGCAAGACTATTTCTTCCAACTAATCAAAAATGAAGACATATCTGTGAGAAAGTTAGAAGCACTTCTTACAGAGAAAAAACACAAGAAGCAGAAAAAAAGTGATTCTTTTATCAAAGATGAAGAAGATAAATTAAAAAAAATACTCGGTTTAAGTGTAGAAATTAAACTTTCAAAAAAAGATACTGGAAAGATTATTATCTCCTTTTCAAGTCAAGAAGAATACGATAGAATTATTAACAGCCTGAAATAAGGCTGTTCTTTTATTTTCCCAACCCACAAATTTATCCACCAATTTTTTTATCAAAAAGCCTACTAAATCAAGGATTTTTCTATTTATCCCCAACTTGTGGATAAATACTGCTAACATTGTGGATTCTTTTCCCCAATCTGTGGAAAAATCCTACTATCTATGGTAAAATAAGTCTAGCACTAAACTACTAAAATCATAGAAAAGGAGGAAAAATAGTTGAAAGAAAAGCAATTTTGGAATCGTATTTTGGAATTTGCTCAAGAAAGATTGACTCGATCTATGTATGATTTCTATGCTACACCTGCTGAACTCATCAAAGTAGAAGAAAATACAGCTACTATATTTCTACCGAGATCAGAGATGGAAATGGTGTGGGAAAAGCAATTAAAAGATATTATTGTTGCTGCTGGTTTTGAAATTTATGATTCTGAAATCAAACCCCGCTATATTTTCACTAAACCTCAGAGTACAGAGTCTGCTCAAGTAAGTGATACGACTGATAGTTCTACTTACGATTACACACCTGCGCTACCAACGATTCCCTATTCTGAGACAGGGTTAAAAGAAAAATATACCTTTGATAACTTTATTCAAGGTGATGGGAATGTTTGGGCGGTGTCAGCTGCACTAGCTGTATCTGAAGATTTAGCTCTGACCTATAATCCTCTTTTCATCTATGGAGGACCTGGGCTTGGAAAGACTCATTTGCTCAATGCGATTGGAAATGAGATTTTGAAAAATATTCCTGATGCGCGTGTCAAATACATTCCTGCCGAAAGCTTTATCAATGACTTTCTTGAACACTTGCGACTTGGGGAAATGGAAAAGTTCAAAAAGACTTACCGTAGTCTTGATCTCTTGTTGATCGATGATATCCAATCTCTCAGTGGCAAAAAAGTCGCGACCCAGGAAGAATTTTTCAATACCTTCAATGCTCTTCATGATAAACAGAAACAGATTGTTCTAACCAGTGATCGAAGTCCTAAACACCTAGAAGGACTTGAAGAGAGACTTGTCACGCGCTTTAGCTGGGGATTGACGCAAAATATCACTCCTCCTGACTTTGAGACACGTATCGCCATTCTTCAAAGTAAAACAGAGCATTTGGATTACCATTTCCAAAGTGATACTCTGGAATACTTGGCCGGCCAATTTGATTCAAATGTTCGAGAACTAGAAGGAGCAATCAACGATATCACTTTAATTGCCAGAGTAAAGAAAATTAAGGATATTACTATTGATATTGCTGCGGAAGCTATTAGAGCACGTAAGCAAGACGCCCGCCAGATACTTGTTATTCCAATTGAGAAAATCCAAACTGAAGTTGGTAATTTTTATGGAGTGAGTGTCAAAGAAATGAAGGGGACGAGACGAGTTCAAAACATCGTTTTAGCACGTCAGGTTGCTATGTATCTCGCTAGAGAACTGACAGATAACAGTCTTCCAAAAATCGGAAAAGAATTTGGCGGAAAGGATCACACCACCGTTATTCACGCCCATGCTAAAATCAAATCATTGATTGACGAAGACGATAATTTACGTTTAGAAATAGAAGCAATCAAAAAGAAAATTAAGTAGCTTGTGGATAAGTTTTCCTTTCTTATCTTTTTTATCCACATTTTTTAAACAAGCTTAGAAGCTTAAGTTTATTAAATAGCACTCAGTTTTCCACAGAATTCACACACTCTATTATTACTATTAACTTTCTAATACTAAAAATAAATAAAGGAGAATCCATGATTCATTTTTCAATCAATAAAAATTTATTTCTACAAGCCTTAAGTACTACAAAACGAGCAATAAGCTCTAAAAACGCTATTCCAATTTTATCGACAATCAAAATTGATGTTAGCAATGAAGGAATTACTTTAATTGGATCAAATGGTCAAATTTCTATTGAAAATTTCATTTCTCAAAAGAATGAAGATGCTGGTCTTTTGATTACTTCTTTAGGTTCGATTCTTCTTGAAGCTTCTTTCTTTATCAATGTGATATCTAGTCTTCCAGATGTAACGCTTGATTTCAAAGAGATTGAACAAAAACAAATTGTCTTAACAAGTGGTAAATCAGAAATTACTCTAAAAGGAAAAGATAGCGAACAGTACCCACGAATCCAAGAAATTTCAGCAAGCACACCTTTGATTATTGAAACAAAACTGCTCAAGAAAATTATCAATGAAACAGCTTTTGCTGCAAGTACGCAAGAAAGTCGTCCAATCTTAACTGGTGTCCATTTTGTTTTGAGCCAACACAAGGAACTAAAAACAGTTGCAACAGACTCTCATCGCCTTAGCCAGAAAAAATTGACTCTTGAAAAAACTGGTGATGATTTCGATGTAGTAATTCCTAGTCGCTCTCTACGCGAATTTTCATCGGTATTTACAGATGATATTGAAACTGTAGAGATTTTCTTTGCAAATAATCAAATCCTCTTTAGAAGCGAAAATATTAGCTTCTACACTCGTCTCCTAGAAGGAAACTATCCTGATACAGATCGTTTGATTCCAACTGACTTTAACACGACAATTACTTTTGATGTTGTCAACTTGCGTCAATCAATGGAACGTGCTCGTCTCTTATCAAGTGCGACTCAAAATGGTACTGTGAAGCTTGAAATTAAAGGTGGGGTTGTTAGCGCCCATGTTCATTCTCCTGAAGTTGGTAAAGTAAACGAAGAAATCGATACGGAGCAGGTAACTGGTGATGATTTAACTATTAGTTTCAACCCGACTTACTTGATTGATTCTCTCAAGGCTTTAAATAGCGAAAAGGTAACTATTAGCTTTATCTCAGCTGTTCGTCCATTTACTCTTGTGCCAGCAGATACTGACGAAGACTTCATGCAGCTCATTACACCAGTTCGTACAAATTAAGTGAAAGAGGTTGAGCTTGGCTCGCCTCTTTTATGATATAATCGAAAAAGAAAAGGAGAGTAGTATGTATCAAGTTGGAAATTTTGTTGAAATGAAAAAACCACATGCTTGCACCATCAAGTCAACAGGTAAAAAGGCCAATCGTTGGGAAATTACACGTGTAGGGGCAGATATCAAAATCAAATGTAGCAATTGTGACCACCTTGTCATGATGAGTCGCTATGATTTTGAACGAAAAATGAATAAGATTATTGACTAAGAACCCTTAGTTAGAGGGTTAGCAAGTTTTTCCTTTTTGTGTTATAATGTTAGGGATTGAAATGAGAACGGAGAATGAGAAACTATGGCTTTAACAGCAGGTATCGTTGGTTTGCCAAACGTTGGTAAATCAACCATTTTTAATGCAATTACAAAAGCAGGAGCAGAGGCTGCAAACTACCCATTTGCGACTATTGATCCAAATGTTGGGATGGTAGAAGTTCCAGATGAACGCCTACAAAAACTAACGGAAATGATTACTCCTAAAAAGACAGTTCCAACAACTTTTGAATTTACAGATATTGCAGGGATTGTAAAAGGAGCATCAAAAGGAGAAGGTCTAGGAAATAAATTCTTGGCTAATATCCGTGAAGTAGATGCGATTGTTCATGTAGTTCGTGCTTTTGATGATGAAAATGTTATGCGTGAGCAAGGACGTGAAGACGCCTTTGTGGATCCACTTGCAGATATTGATACCATTAACCTGGAGTTGATTCTTGCTGACTTAGAATCAGTTAATAAACGCTATGCGCGTGTAGAAAAGATGGCACGCACGCAAAAAGATAAGGAATCTGTGGCAGAATTCAACGTCCTTCAAAAGATTAAGCCTGTTCTTGAAGATGGAAAATCAGCTCGTACCATTGAGTTCACAGATGAGGAACAAAAGGTTGTTAAAGGCCTCTTCCTTTTAACCACTAAACCAGTTCTTTATGTTGCCAATGTGGATGAGGATGTCGTTTCAGATCCAGACTCTATCGACTATGTCAAACAAATTCGTGAATTTGCAGCGACAGAGAATGCTGAAGTAGTAGTTATTTCCGCACGTGCTGAGGAAGAAATTTCTGAGTTAGATGATGAAGATAAGCAAGAGTTTCTTGAAGCACTTGGTTTGACAGAATCAGGTGTTGATAAATTGACTCGAGCTGCTTACCACTTACTTGGACTTGGAACTTACTTTACAGCTGGTGAAAAAGAAGTCCGTGCTTGGACCTTTAAGCGTGGTATGAAAGCTCCTCAAGCAGCTGGTATCATCCACTCTGACTTCGAAAAAGGCTTTATTCGTGCAGTAACCATGTCATATGAGGATCTAGTGAAATACGGATCTGAAAAGGCTGTAAAAGAAGCTGGACGCTTGCGTGAAGAAGGAAAAGAATATATCGTTCAAGATGGCGATATCATGGAATTCCGCTTTAATGTCTAATAACATTTAACAAATAGTGTCAATTAGGTTGGAAAAAAATTCCAACCCTTTTGGCTTTTGAAAGGAAAATAAATGACTAAATTACTTGTAGGATTAGGAAATCCAGGGGATAAATATTTTGAAACCAAGCACAACGTTGGATTTATGTTGATTGACCAAATCGCCAAAAAACAAAATGTAACCTTTACACATGACAAGATATTTCAAGCTGATCTAGCATCTTTTTTCCTCAATGGAGAAACAATTTATCTTGTCAAACCAACAACATTTATGAATGAAAGTGGAAAAGCAGTTCATGCTTTATTGACTTACTATGGTTTAGATATTGAAGATTTACTCGTTATTTACGACGATCTTGACATGGAAGTTGGAAAAATTCGTTTAAGAGCAAAAGGCTCAGCAGGTGGCCATAATGGCATCAAGTCTATTATTCAACATATTGGAACCCAAGTATTTAACCGTGTTAAAATAGGTATTGGAAGACCTAAAAATGGAATGTCAGTTGTTCACCATGTTTTAAGTAAATTTGATCAGGAAGACTATGTAGGTGTTTTACAGTCAATTGACAAGGTTGACGATGCTGTAAAATACTATTTACAAGAGAAAAACTTTGAGAAAACAATGCAGAGGTATAACGGCTAAATGGTTACTTTATTAGATTTATTCTCAGAAAATGATCAGATAAAAAAATGGCATCAAAATCTGATAGATAAGAAAAGACAACTAATACTTGGTTTATCAACGTCTACCAAGGCTCTTGCAATTGCAAGTAGTCTAAAAAAAGAAAATAAGATTGTATTATTGACATCGACTTATGGAGAAGCAGAACGAATTATCAGTGATCTTCTTTCTCTCTTAGGAGAGGAATTTGTCTATCCATTTTTGGTAGATGACTCTCCTATGGTAGAATTTTTGATGTCTTCGCAAGAAAAAATCATTTCGCGGGTTGAGGCCTTGCGTTTTTTGAGTGATCCGTCTAAGAAAGGGATTTTAGTTTGTAATATCGCAGCAAGTCGCTTGATTTTACCTTCTCCAACTGGATTTAAAGAAAGTATTATAAGGATTGTAGTTGGTGAAGAATATAATCAACATGACCTTCTTCACAAATTAAAGGAAATAGGCTATCGAAAAGTTACACAAGTACAGACCCAAGGTGAGTTTAGTATTCGAGGAGATATTTTAGATATTTTTGAGATGTCTCAGTTAGAACCTTTTCGAATCGAGTTTTTTGGTGATGAAGTAGATGGTATTCGTACTTTTGAAGTCGAAACACAACTATCAAAAGAAAATCAGACAGAACTCACCATCTTTCCAGCTAGTGATCTGCTTTTGAGAGAAAAGGATTATCAACGAGGTCAGTCAGCTTTAGAAAATCAAATTTCAAAGACTCTATCGCCGATTTTGAAATCCTATCTAGAAGAAATTTTGTCAAGTTTTCATCAAAAACAGGTACATTCAGATAGTCGAAAGTTTTTATCTTTATGTTACGATAAAACATGGACTATATTTGATTATATTGAAAAAGATACACCAGTATTTTTTGATGATTACCAAAAATTGATGAATCAGTATGAAGCCTTTGAAAGAGAGTTAGCGCAATACTTTGCAGAAGATTTACAGAATGGTAAAGCATTTTCTGATATGCAGTATTTTGCAGATACAGAGCAAACCTATAAAAAACAAAGTTCAGTTACCTTTTTCTCCAATCTCCAAAAAGGATTAGGAAATCTCAAATTTGATCATATTTATCAATTTAATCAATATCCTATGCAAGAGTTTTTTAATCAATTTTCTTTTCTTAAAGAAGAAATTGAGCGATATAAAAAAATGAACTACACCATTATTCTGCAGTCTAGCAATTCAATGGGAAGTAAAACATTGGAGGATGTTTTAGAGGAATACCAGATTAAATTGGATTCCAGAGATAAGTCAAGTATCTGTAAAGAATCTGTAAACTTGATTGAGGGTAATCTAAGACATGGTTTTCATTTTGTAGATGAAAAAATTCTCTTGATTACTGAACATGAGATTTTTCAAAAGAAATTAAAACGTCGTTTTAGAAGACAACATGCGTCAAATGCAGAGCGATTAAAAGATTATAATGAACTTGAAAAAGGGGACTACGTTGTTCACCATATTCATGGAATTGGTCAATATCTAGGCATTGAAACAATTGAAATCAAAGGAATTCACCGTGATTATGTCAGTGTTCAATATCAAAATGGGGATCAAATCTCCATCCCAGTAGAGCAGATTCAATTGCTGTCCAAATATGTTTCAAGTGATGGTAAAGCGCCAAAACTTAATAAATTAAATGATGGTCATTTTAAAAAGGCCAAGCAAAAAGTTAAGAACCAGGTAGAGGATATAGCTGACGATTTAATCAAACTCTATTCTGAACGTAGTCAGTTGAAGGGTTTTTCTTTCTCAGCTGATGATGATGATCAACATGCTTTTGATGATGCCTTCCCTTATGTTGAAACGGATGATCAACTTCGTAGTATTGAGGAAATTAAGAGAGATATGCAGAACTCTCACCCCATGGATCGACTTTTGGTTGGAGATGTTGGTTTTGGAAAGACTGAAGTAGCAATGCGTGCAGCCTTTAAGGCGGTCAATGATCATAAACAAGTTGTCGTTTTAGTTCCGACGACGGTTTTAGCGCAACAGCACTATACGAATTTTAAGGAACGATTCCAAAATTTTGCTGTTAATATTGATGTGTTGAGTCGCTTTAGAAGTAAAAAAGAGCAGGCAGAAACACTTGAAAAACTAAAGAATGGTCAAGTCGATATTTTGATTGGAACGCATCGTGTTTTGTCAAAAGATGTTGTGTTTTCAGATTTGGGATTGATGATTATTGATGAGGAACAACGATTCGGTGTCAAGCATAAGGAAACATTGAAAGAACTGAAGAAACAAGTGGATGTCTTAACATTGACAGCTACTCCAATACCACGTACTCTTCATATGTCTATGTTGGGAATCAGAGATTTGTCTGTTATTGAAACTCCTCCAACCAATCGCTATCCTGTTCAAACCTATGTATTAGAGAAGAATGATAGTGTCATTCGTGATGCTGTCTTGCGTGAAATGGAGCGTGGAGGTCAAATTTACTATCTTTACAATAAGGTTGACACGATTGACCAGAAGGTTTCGGAATTACAGGAGTTGATTCCAGAGGCTTCGATTGGGTATGTTCATGGACAAATGAGTGAAATTCAGTTGGAAAATACTCTACTTGATTTCATTGAAGGTCAGTATGATATTTTGGTGACGACTACTATTATTGAGACAGGGGTAGATATTCCAAATGCCAATACCTTATTTATTGAAAATGCAGACCACATGGGCTTGTCAACCTTGTATCAATTAAGAGGAAGAGTCGGTCGTAGCAATCGTATTGCTTATGCCTATCTTATGTATCGTCCAGAAAAATCAATTAGTGAAGTCTCTGAGAAGAGATTAGAAGCGATTAAGGGATTTACAGAATTAGGCTCAGGATTTAAGATTGCGATGCGAGATCTTTCGATTCGTGGAGCAGGAAATCTCCTAGGAAAATCGCAGTCTGGTTTCATTGATTCTGTTGGTTTTGAATTGTATTCACAGTTATTAGAGGAAGCTATTGCTAAACGGAACGGCAATGGGAACAAAAGAACCAAAGGAAATGCTGAGTTGATTTTACAAATCGACGCCTATCTTCCTGACACTTATATTTCTGACCAACGACATAAGATTGAAATTTACAAGAAAATTCGTCAAATTGACAATCGTGTAAACTATGAAGAACTACAAGAAGAATTGATGGATCGTTTTGGAGAATACCCAGATGTAGTAGCATATCTTTTAGAGATTGGTTTGGTCAAGTCATATTTTGACAAGGTATTTGTAGAACGTGTGGAAAGAAAAGAAAATAAGATTACAGTTCAATTTGAAAAAGTCACTCAACGACTATTCTTGGCTCAAGATTATTTTAAAGCTTTATCCGCAACGAACTTAAAAGCAGCCATAGCTGAGAATAAGGGATTAATGGAAGTTGTATTCGATGTCCGAAACAAGAAGGATTATGAAATTTTAGAAGGTTTGCTGATTTTTGGAGAAAGTTTATTAGAGATAAAAGAATCAAAGGAAGCAAATCCCATTTAACATTTTTCTTCTATAAAAAGGATAAAAATGGTACAATAATAATTTGAGGTAATAAAAATGAGATTAGACAAGTATTTAAAAGTATCACGAATTATTAAGCGCCGCACAGTCGCAAAAGAAGTAGCAGATAAAGGTAGAATCAAGGTGAACGGAATCTTGGCCAAAAGTTCAACGGATTTGAAAGTTGATGACCAAGTTGAAATTCGCTTTGGAAATAAGTTGTTGCTTGTTAAAGTACTAGAAATGAAAGATAGTACAAAAAAAGAAGACGCAGCAGGCATGTATGAAATTCTCAGTGAAACACGGGTAGAAGAAAATGTCTAAAAATATTGTACAGATGAATAATTCTTTTATTCAAAATGAACATCAACGTCGTCGTTACCTGATGAAGGAGAGACAAAAACGAAATCGTTTTATGGGTTGGGTCCTTATTTTGATGATCTTGTTGTTTATTTTACCAACTTATAACTTGGCTCAAAGCTATGATCAGTTACTGCAACGTCGTCAGCAATTAACAGAGTTGAAAGAGCAGTACCAAACTCTTAGTGATGAAAAGGATAAGGAATCCGCCTTTGCTGCAAAGTTGAAAGATGAAGACTATGTAGCAAAATATGCACGCGCCAAGTACTATTACTCAAAGAAACGAGAAGCAATTTACACAATTCCTGATTTGCTTCCGAGGTAATGTCATGGAAAATTTATTGGAAGTTGTTGAGCAATTTTTAAGTTTATCAGATGAAAAATTAGAGGAATTGGCAGCTAAAAACCATTTATTACGATTACAAGAAGAAAGGGAAGAGAAGAATGCGTAAGTTCTTAGTAGTTTTATTGCTACCTGCTTTTATCATAACCTCAAGAGTAGTTAGCACAGAAAAACAGCTTCCTTACTCTTCGCAAGAAATTTATTATCTAACTGAGTCTGATTATGGATTCTACTATAAAGAAACTCTGGAATCCCCAATGGTATATGGAGAAACAGCCGTCTATGCTAATGAGGATCTTGTTAAGGAGTCTGGTAAATTGACTACTGGAGCCACCTTTAAAATCGTAGAATGGCGTTTGAATAGACAAGGTGTTCCTGTTTTTAAATTAGATAATCACCAGTTTATCCTTGCAGATAAGCGTTTGGTCTATGATCAAAGTCAAGTTCAAACTCAAAATAGACAAGTATGGTTGGAGCAGGGGTTTGTTATCTATAACAGTCCCTATGATGCGAAAGAAATTTCTTCATCCCTCTCTCCCTATCAACGCGTAATGGTGGATAGAGCTCTCTTTGCTGAGGGACAAGAATTTCTTCATATCGATCAAGTTGGGTGGGTATCAAAAGAGTTCACCTCAGAAGAAGACAATCGCATCCAGAAGGTTCAAGAAGTTTTATCAAACAACTATCAGAACGAAAATTATTCTATTTATGTTAAACAATTGAGTACAGGTAAAGAGGCTGGGGTGAATGAAGACAGCAAACTCTATGCAGCTAGTATCTTGAAACTAGCCTACCTTTATTACGCTCAAGATAAGATAAATCAAGGGGAATATACGCTAGACAGTAGCTTCAAGTATATCCCAGAAGTAAATAGTTTCCCTGGGTCCTATAAACCAGAAGGTAGTGGTAGCTTACCTAAAAAAGAAGATAACAAAGAATACAGTCTTCAACAGTTAATTACCAAGGTAACAAAAGAGTCTGACAATGTTGCTCATAATATTTTAGGTTATTATGTGACCAATCAATCTGACGGGGCTTTCAAAGAAAAAATGTCCACCATTATGGGTGAAGATTGGGATGTGAATGACAAATTGACTTCTTCAAAAATGGCTGGAAAAGTCATGGAAGCTATTTATAATCAGAATGGTTTTGTCCTAGAGTCTCTAGGTAAGACCGATTTTGACAACCAACGAATCGCAAAAGGTGTTTCGGTTAAGGTAGCTCATAAAATTGGAGATGCTGACGAGTATAAACATGACACTGCCATTGTTTATACGGATTCTCCTTTCGTTCTTTCTATTTTCACCAAAAATTCTGATTATGACACTATTGCTAAGATAGCCAAGGATGTCTATGAGGTTCTAAAATGAGGGATCAGGATTTTTTAAATCATTTTCTCCAAAAAGAGTATTTCAAAAAACATTCTAAAGTCGTGTTAGCTTTATCTGGTGGACTGGATTCAATGTTTTTATTCCAGCTATTGTCTACTTACCAAAAAGAGTTGGAAATTGAGTTGATTTTAGCACATGTCAATCATAAGCAGAGAAGTGAGTCTGACTGGGAGGAAAATGAACTAAGGAAGTTAGCTGATGCAGCTGAACTTCCTATTTATATCACAAGCTTTTCAGGAGACTTTTCAGAAGCGCGTGCTCGAGAGTTTCGTTATGATTTTTTTAGGAAAATCATGAAAGATGTTGGAGCGACAGCCTTGGTCACTGCCCACCATGCAGATGATCAGGTTGAAACGATTTTGATGCGGTTGATTCGCGGAAGTCGGTTACGTCATTTGATGGGAATAAAAGAAAGTCAAGTAGTTGATGATATTGAAATCATCCGTCCCTTGTTGCATTTTCATAAAACAGACTTCCCACCAATTTTTCATTTCGAAGATCAAACAAATCGTGAGAACAGCTATTTTCGCAATCGTATTCGAAATAAGTATTTACCAGAACTTGAAAAAGAAAATCCCCGCCTTAGATCTGCTCTTTTAAATCTAGGAAGTGAAATTTCAGATTACCAAGCAGCCATAACGGAGCTTTCTGAGCAGATTGATGTAGAAGATTTGAATGAGCTCTTTTCATACTCAAAACAAACTCAAGGGGTCTTGCTCCAGAACTATCTGAATCAATTCCCAGACTTAAACCTTACGAAGGCTCAGTTTGCCGAAGTTCAACAGATTTTAGCAAGGAAAAGCCAGTATCGTCATTCTCTTAAAAATGGCTATGAATTGATAAAAGAGTATCAGAATTTTCGAGTTTGTAAAATCAGTCCTCAGGCCGATGAAAAGGAAGATGAACTTGTGTTACACTATCAAAATCAAGTTCGATATATGGGCTATTTATTTTCCTTTGGCATCCCTATTGAAGGGGATTTTGTTCAAAAAGTAACGGTTTCACGGGAAACATCTGTACATATTAGATGTCGAAAACCTGGCGATGTTATTACCCTGAATGGTCATCGAAAGAAACTGAGACGCTTATTTATAGATTTAAAAATCCCTATTGAAAAACGAAAAACAACCCCTATTATTGAGCAATTTGGAGAAATTGTCTCAATTTCAGGAATTGCGACCAGTGATTTGAGTAAAAACACGAAAAATGATATAATGAACACTGTGATTTATATAGAAAAAATAGATAGGTAAAAAGATGTTAGAACACGATATTAAAAAAATCCTCGTTTCACATGATGAAATTACAGAAGCAGCTAAAAAGCTAGGTGCGCAACTAACAAAAGAATATGAGGGGAAAAATCCTATTCTTATTGGAATTTTGAAAGGATCGATTCCTTTTATGGCTGAACTAGTCAAACATATTGATACGCATATTGAGATGGACTTCATGATGGTATCTAGCTACCATGGTGGAACAGCAAGTAGTGGTGTGATTAATATCAAGCAAGACGTGACTCAAGATATCAAAGGAAGACATGTTTTATTTGTAGAGGATATCATCGATACAGGTCAAACCTTGAAAAATTTGCGAGATATGTTTATTGAAAGAGAAGCAGCTTCTGTTAAAATCGCGACTTTGTTGGATAAACCAGAGGGACGTGTTGTTGAAATTGAAGCGGATTATACTTGCTTTACTATTCCAAATGAGTTTGTAGTAGGTTATGGTCTAGATTATAAAGAAAATTATCGTAACCTTCCTTATGTCGGAGTATTGAAAGAAGAAGTTTATTCAAATTAGAAAGATCTATCTTTAATGAAAAAACAAAATAACGGTTTAGTTAGAAATCCATTTCTATACTTGTTAATTATCTTCTTCCTTGTAACAGGATTCCAGTATTTTTACTCTGGAAATACTGCAGGACGAAGCGAAAAAATTAACTATACAGAATTGGTAAAAGAAATTACAGCAGACAATGTAAAAGAATTAACCTATCAGCCGAATGGTAGCATCATTGAGGTGTCTGGTGTTTATAAAAATCCTAAGACTAGTAAAGAAGAAACAGGAATTCAATTTTTCACTCCTGCTGCTACAACAGTAGAAAGATTCTCAAGTACCATTCTTCCGTCTGATTCAACAGTTGCAGAATTGCAAAAACTTGCTTCTGAACATAAGGCAGAGGTAACGGTTAAACATGAGAGTTCGAGTGGTATGTGGATCAATATCCTTGTCTCTGTTGTGCCATTTGCCATTCTCTTCTTCTTCCTATTCTCTATGATGGGAAATATGGGAGGAAACAATAGTAGAAATCCAATGAGTTTTGGACGTAGCAAGGCCAAGGCTGCTAACAAAGAAGATATCAAGGTACGATTTTCAGATGTAGCAGGTGCCGAGGAAGAAAAACAAGAATTAGTTGAAGTTGTTGAATTCCTAAAAGATCCAAAACGATTTACAAAACTTGGAGCCCGCATTCCAGCAGGTGTTCTTTTGGAGGGTCCTCCGGGAACAGGTAAAACTTTGCTTGCTAAGGCAGTTGCTGGAGAAGCAGGAGTTCCATTCTTTAGCATCTCAGGATCTGACTTTGTAGAAATGTTTGTCGGAGTTGGTGCAAGCCGCGTTCGTTCTCTTTTTGAGGATGCAAAAAAAGCAGCGCCAGCCATCATCTTTATCGATGAAATTGATGCTGTTGGTCGCCAACGTGGTGTCGGTCTTGGTGGAGGTAATGATGAACGTGAACAAACCTTGAACCAACTCTTGATTGAGATGGATGGTTTTGAGGGAAATGAAGGAATTATTGTTATCGCTGCGACGAACCGTTCAGATGTTCTAGATCCAGCTCTTCTCCGTCCAGGACGTTTTGATAGAAAAGTCTTAGTTGGTCGCCCTGATGTTAAAGGTCGTGAAGCAATCTTGAAAGTTCACGCTAAAAATAAACCTCTGGCAGACGATGTGGATTTGAAACTAGTTGCCCAACAAACTCCAGGTTTTGTGGGAGCTGACTTGGAAAATGTTCTAAATGAGGCAGCCTTGGTTGCAGCCCGTCGCAACAAGTCAGTCATTGATGCTTCAGATATTGATGAGGCAGAAGACAGAGTGATTGCTGGACCATCTAAGAAGGATAAAACAGTATCACAAAGAGAACGGGAATTGGTTGCTTATCATGAGGCTGGACATACTATTGTTGGTTTAGTCTTGTCAAATGCCCGTGTTGTTCATAAAGTTACCATTGTACCACGTGGACGTGCAGGTGGTTACATGATTGCGCTTCCGAAAGAGGATCAAATGCTTCTATCTAAGGAAGACATGAAAGAACAATTAGCAGGTTTGATGGGTGGTCGTGTAGCTGAAGAGATTATCTTTAATGTCCAAACGACAGGAGCTTCAAATGACTTTGAACAAGCTACACAGATGGCGCGTGCAATGGTTACTGAATACGGTATGAGTGAAAAACTTGGCCCAGTCCAATACGAAGGAAATCATGCTATGTTTGGTGCACAAAGTCCTCAAAAATCAATTTCAGAGCAAACAGCCTATGAGATTGATGAGGAAGTTCGTTCATTATTAAATGAGGCACGAAACAAAGCTGCTGAAATTATCCAATCAAATCGTGAAACTCACAAACTGATTGCAGAAGCATTGTTGAAATACGAAACATTAGATAGTACTCAAATTAAATCCCTTTACGAGACAGGAAAAATGCCTGAGACAGTAGAAGAAGAATCCCATGCACTATCTTATGATGAAGTAAAATCAAAAATAAGTGAAGAAAAATAAATTTAGAGAGGTTCAACCTCTCTTTTTATGGTTTAATGTGATAGCTAGCGAGCAGATGCCCTGATAGTTGACCCTCCTCGTACAGGCTTAGATGATAAGCTGTTGGATACCATTCTGACCTATGTTCCAGAAAAAATGGTCTATGTTTCTTGCAATGTTTCGACCTTGGCTCGAGATTTAGTTAAACTAGTAAAAGTCTATGATTTCCAGTATATCCAGTCGGTCGATATGTTTCCCCACACTGCACGAACAGAAGCCGTGGTTAAGTTAGTGAAGAGAAGAAAAAATTAAATTCACTGAAAAAAGTTCTTGACAAAGGCGGAAAAGTAGGTATAATAGAAAGAGTTGAAAAGCTCAGGTCCGTTGGTCAAGGGGTTAAGACACCGCCTTTTCACGGCGGTAACACG
>JXRG01000016.1:0-57371 GCA_000831085.1 Streptococcus sp. DBCMS | reverse complement strand
GTTACTTTAAGTAAAAATAAAAAAGAGCTTGTTTCTAAACTTTGGTCGGTATCAGAAACAAACTCAACATATACTAGTAATAATATCTATTACCATTTCTATTATCTCAATAAAATTTAGAAAATTCAAGAGGATTATTAATTATGAAACAAACAATGAACAAAGAGGATTTAATTAAAATGGGTTACAATCCCTATACTGCCGTTTCAATTATTAGACAAGCTAAGCAAATTATGGTACAAAAGGGATATGCCTTTTATAATAATCGACGTTTAGGGCATGTCCCTATCATTGCTGTTGAAGAAATTCTGGGTGTTTCACTTCACAAGGAGGAATAATGCCACAAAATCAACAGAAAACTAAATTTCCTGGAGTCTATACTGACAAAAACGGAAAATTTTTTATTCAAACCGAATTTGGTATAGATAGAGTAACCGGGAAACGTGTACGAAAGAAATCAAGGGTAGATCAACACGGAAATCCATTTAATTCGGCTGCAGAAGCATATAAGGAATTAACCCGACTGAAATATGAATATCATCAATCCCAAGGTTATTCTAACTACCGTATGAAATATCGGCAATTTATGGAAGAACATTATATTCCATATTACAGAACAACAGTTGAGCACAGCACATTTTCAGTTCGAGAGAAAAACCTTTTACAGCTTTGTGATCGTTTTGGTGACACTACACTTCGTTCGATTACCCTCGAACAAGTCCAGAAGTTTCGAACATGGTTACTGACTAGTCAAGATGAGGATGGTGCCGGATATTCACAAGGATATGCTAGCCTCATCTTTGGCATGTTTAGGAAATCATTGGACTATGCTTTGCAAATGGGATATGTGGAAAAAAACATTTCTAAGCAATCTAATGCAATTCCTAAAGGAAAAAGTAATGTCCCATATTGGACTAAGAGCGAATTTGAAGCTGTTATTTCGCAAATTTACATTGAAGATGTATATGAACATTTAAACTTCGTGATGATTTGGGTATATTTCATGACTGGCGTACGTGTAAATGAAGGTTGTGCCCTTCAATGGAATGATGTTGACTTTGATAAGCAACGCCTACGAGTTCATCATATGCTTATTGTTAAAAACAAAAAAGAATGGACTCGTAATTCCTATACGAAAACTAAAGACGGGAAAAGGATGATTAGTTTAGATAAAGATACTATTGATGTGTTAAAAAAATGGCGTGAAGCTCAAAAAAAGATTGGACTAGGACACGAGAACGATTTTATCTTTTCATACGATGCTTACCTATGTTGAAATCTACAATCTCAAGGATTATTAAAAGGTACGCCAAGATAGCTCACGTAAAGCCTATCCAAGCGAAGGGGCTCCGTCACAGCCATGCATCACTGCTAATTAATGAATTAAATGCTGATGTACTTATTCTATCAAAACGTTTAGGACACTCTTCTCCTGAAATCACCTTGAAACACTACTCGCATCTATGGGATGGCGCTGATGAAGCTATCACTAATGAAATGGTCGGAATTATTAATGTTTCTTTCCCATCTTCTAGCTTAGTACATTTCAACGGGAACCAATCAATTTCAAAATAACATTCCCACCAAAAACCCCACCAAAGAATTACTAACTCCTTAAAAAGCCTATTATATAGCGATTCTCAAGGAGTCTGCAACCGTTGAGTGGGAATAAACCAATCAAACACAAAAGAACTCTGAATCGGATTCAGAGTTCTTTTTTAGGAAAGCACTTCTGCTTTCCTTTTTTATTTACGTTTTTTCTTAGCTTTTTTCATTTTATTAGCCATGCGTTTCATAGACTGTTTCATGGCAAATTCACCAATTTTACCCTTGAGTCCGCCACCAAACATCTGGCTCATATCTGGCATGCCTGCTCCTCCGAGACCTGACATATCTGGCATGCCACCTTGTCCCATCATTCCTTCAAGGGCAGACATATCCATCCCGCCCATATTTGGCATATTTTTAGGGAGGTTATTTGGATTGATTCCCATTTGCTTCATCATTTTGTTCATATCTCCAGACATGACACCTTGCATGAGCTGTTTGGCCTGATTAAAGTCCTTGATAAATTTATTGACTTCAACAAAGGTATTTCCAGAACCTGCAGCGATACGACGGCGACGACTTGGATTTAACAGATCAGGATTTTCACGCTCTTCAGGTGTCATCGAAGATACGATGGCACGTTTGCGAGCAATCTGGCGCTCATCGACCTTCATATTTTGAAGGGCAGGATTGTTAGCCATACCTGGAATCATCTTGAGTAAGTCTTCCATTGGCCCCATGTTTTGCACCTGATCCAATTGATCGATGAAATCATTAAAATCAAAGGTGTTTTCACGCATCTTCTCAGCCATTTCAAGGGCTTTTTGCTCATCGTATTCCTGAGAAGCTTTCTCAATCAAGGTCAACATATCCCCCATACCAAGGATACGGCTTGACATACGGTCTGGGTGGAAGGTTTCGATATCTGTAATCTTCTCACCCGTACCAGTGAACTTGATTGGTTTACCAGTGATATGACGAACAGATAGAGCCGCACCACCACGTGTGTCTCCATCAATCTTGGTAAGGATGACACCAGTTACTTCCAACTGAGCATTGAATTCACGAGCAACATTAGCTGCTTCCTGACCAATCATGGCATCAATGACGAGTAGAATTTCATTTGGTTGAGCCAGTGCTTTAACATCACGAAGCTCATTCATGAGAAGTTCATCGATTTGTAAACGCCCTGCCGTATCAATCAAGACATAGTCGTTGTGATTGGCTTGAGCTTGCGCTAAACCTTGGCGAACAATTTCAACAGCAGGCACTTCTGTTCCAAGTGCAAAGACTGGAACATCAATCTGCTGTCCAAGTGTTTTCAGCTGATCGATGGCAGCTGGGCGGTAAATATCCGCAGCAATCATCAAAGGACGTGCATTTTCTTCCTTCTTGAGTTTGTTAGCCAGTTTACCCGCAAAGGTCGTTTTACCAGCCCCTTGCAAACCAACCATCATGATAATCGTAGGAATCTTTGGTGACTTGATAATTTCAACCGTATCAGATCCTAAAATGGCTGTCAATTCCTCATCAACGATTTTGATAATCTGTTGGGCAGGATTGAGGGTATCAATGACCTCGTGCCCGATTGCACGTTCACGAACCTTCTTGATAAAGTCCTTTACAACAGGCAAGGCAACGTCGGCTTCAAGCAAGGCCAAACGAATCTCTTTGGTTGCTTCTTGGACATCAGTCTCAGAAATTTTTCCTTTTTTACGTAGATTTTTAAAGACGTTCTGTAAACGTTCTGTTAAACTTTCAAATGCCATTTTTCTTCCTCTTATTCTCTATTATCAATGCTTGTTAAAACTTCTATCTGCTCCTGCAGAAAGTCATCTTTGGGATAACGCTCCAAGATCTGGTCAAAAATCTGACTACGGACAATATAGTCCGAATACATGTGCAATTTCATCTCATAATCTTCTAGAATCTTTTCCGTCCGCTTGATATTATCATAGACAGCCTGACGACTGACACCGAACTCTTCAGCAATCTCAGCAAGACTATAATCATCAGCATAATAGAGTTCAATATAGTTCATCTGCTTGTCTGTCAAAAGCGCCGCATAAAATTCAAAAAGGGCGTTCATACGATTGGTTTTTTCGATTTCCATAACTTTTATTATACCAAAAAAACGACTATACTGCTAGAGTAGAAGCACTTCAAATAGAGCAAGAAAAGAAAAAAGAACCTTGCAAGGCAAGATTCTTTTAGTGTCTGACTTAAATAATTGTTCTTCTGGGAACTTAATCGAATTAAGCTTCGATTTCTGTAACCATACCTGAACCAACAGTACGTCCACCCTCACGGATAGAGAATGTAGTACCTTGTTCTACGGCGATTGGGTGGATCAACTCAACGTCGATAGTCACGTTATCACCAGGCATTACCATTTCAGTACCTGCAGGAAGTTCGATTGAACCTGTAACGTCAGTAGTACGGAAGTAGAATTGTGGACGGTAGTTGTTGAAGAATGGAGTGTGACGTCCACCTTCTTCTTTAGTAAGGATGTAGACTTCACCTTTAAATTTAGTGTGTGGGTTGATTGAACCTGGTTTAGCGATAACTTGTCCACGTTCGATTTCGTCACGTTGAACACCACGAAGAAGGACACCTACGTTATCTCCAGCAAGACCTTCGTCAAGTTGTTTACGGAACATTTCAACACCAGTAACAACTGCTTTTTGAGTTTCTTCTTTGATACCAACGATTTCGATTTCGTCGTTGACACGAACAGTACCACGGTCGATACGTCCTGAAGCAACTGTACCACGTCCAGTGATTGAGAATACGTCTTCGACTGGAAGAAGCAATGGTTTTTCAGTGTCACGTTCTGGTTCTGGGATGTACTCATCAACAGTGTTCATCAATTCCATGATGATGTCTTCGTATTTAGAGTCACCTTCAAGAGCTTTAAGAGCTGAACCTTGGATAACTGGAAGATCGTCACCTGGGAAGTCGTATTCTGACAAGAGGTCACGGATTTCCATTTCAACCAATTCAAGCAATTCTTCGTCGTCTACCAAGTCAATTTTGTTCATGAAGACGATAAGGTGTTTAACACCAACCTGACGTGAAAGAAGGATGTGCTCACGAGTTTGTGGCATTGGTCCGTCAGTTGAAGCTACTACAAGGATAGCTCCGTCCATTTGAGCAGCACCAGTAATCATGTTTTTAACGTAGTCCGCGTGTCCTGGAGCGTCGATGTGAGCGTAGTGACGTTTTTCAGTTTCGTACTCAACGTGCGCAGTGTTGATAGTGATACCGCGTTCGCGTTCTTCTGGAGCAGCATCGATAGACGCATAGTCTTTAGGTTGGTTAACTGCTGAAGGCAAGCGACGTGCCAATACAGTTGTGATAGCTGCAGTCAAAGTAGTTTTACCGTGGTCAACGTGTCCGATAGTACCAATGTTAACGTGTGGTTTACTACGATCGTATTTTTCTTTTGCCATTTGAGTAAAAGCCTCCAATAAAATATATTTTATAGATAGACAGTAGGCAATACAGTCTAACTTTCCTTACTATTTTATCAAATTTCTGCTAAATTGCAAGTGTTTTACACATATTTTGTCAATTAATCTAAATCTTATCAAATCCTGTTCTTCTGCTTCTTTATGGCAATATGAATTCAAACTTATTTTGTTTGGGCGATAGTCTTTTCATCAAAAAAATCAGGTTTCCCTGATTTTAATTTGATTCTGTTTTTTCCAATTCCTTAGCTTCTTTATGGTTTTCATATAACTTCGCTAGGAACTTAGTAATTTCTTTAAAAATGGAGTAAGTAGGTACTGCTACGACCATCCCTATGACGCCGTAGATATTACTTGACAGTAAGAGGAGTACCAAAATCGTAATCGGGTGTACTTTCATAACCCCTCCAACAATACGTGGATAGAGAACATTTCCATCAATCTGTTGAATAATAAGCATATAAGCAACCGCAATCAACATACGATGAGGATCCGTGAACACATTCGCAATCACCATCGGAATCAAGCCAATACTTGGACCAACATAAGGAATCAAATTTGCGATTCCAGAGAAAATAGCAAAAACAAGAGCGTACTTTAAGCCGATAACGCTATAACCAATATAGGCTAAACATCCGATAATAACGGCATCAATCGCAATTCCACTGATATAACGTGCTATGGTTGTATTGAGATTGGTTAAAAGGCTAGAAAGATTCAATTTGTCATGTTTTAAGACGGTACGTTCCAACATTGGTAACAACTTATGACCATCCAACAAGAAATAAATCAAGAATACAGGGGTCATAATGAGAATCAGAACTGTACTAAACAAGGCTGAAAGAACGCTTCCTAAACTGTTGCTGACGCTATTCAAGATATTCTGGAGGATATCCACATAGGAGAGATTCAGTTGTTGAATTGTTTGTTGAATATCAATATTTTGGAAGACTGGATTCATGGACAAATCGATGATCAAATCTTGTAGTCTACTATAGATGTTTTGACTAGAAATAATCAAGCTGGTCAACTGATTAATCAAAATCGGCAAGAGATAAACGACCCCTACAACGATAACACCAATTAAGGCACAAAGAGTGACCAAGACACCAATTAGACGATTGATTTTACATCTCTTTTCTAAGAAAGTAACGATTGGATTTGTAATATAGTAAAAAAATCCACCAAGTAAAAATGGAATCATGATGGTATTCACAACCGTCACAAAGGGAGTAATGATGGCCCCCATTTCTCTCCAAAGATAGAAAATCAGTGTTAATAATAAAATTTCAGCTGTCCAAAAAAATAATTTGTTTCTACGGAACATAGGTATCCTCCTTCTCTCTATTTTACCATATTTCTGAAAAAGATAAGATGGCTTTAGTAAAAAAGCGAGAATATTTTTTTTTCTTTATGATAAAATAAAGCTAATATGAAAAAAATAATTTTATCTTTTATGACACTTTTAGTTTTTGGAACAGCTTCTACTGTTTCTGCTCAGGAGTTTGACGTTGCTGCTAAACATGCCATTGCTGTCGAGGCTACAACTGGAAAAATCCTCTACGAAAAAGATGCAAATCAGCCTGTAGAAATTGCTTCTATTACAAAACTGGTTACAGTTTATTTGGTCTATGAAGCTCTGGAACAAGGAACTATCAGCCTGTCGACACCTGTTGATATTTCGGACTATCCTTACAAACTTACAACTAATTCTGAGGCGAGTAACGTCCCAATGGAAGCTCGAAATTATACTGTTGAACAACTATTAGAGGCTACAATGGTATCCAGTGCAAACAGCGCTGCGATTGCGCTAGCAGAAAAGATTGCTGGTTCTGAGAAAGACTTTGTAGACAAAATGAGAGCTAAACTTCTTGAATGGGGAATTCAAGATGCAACTATTGTAAACACTACTGGTTTAAATAATGAGACCCTTGGCGATAATATCTATCCTGGTTCTAAAAAAGACGATGAAAACAAGTTGAGTGCCTACGACGTTGCAATCGTCGCTCGTAACCTCATACGAGATTATCCTCAGGTTTTGGAAATCACCAAAAAACCAACTTCTACCTTTGCAGGACTTGAAATCCACTCAACCAACTATATGTTGGAGGGAATGCCTGCCTATCGTGGTGGAATTGATGGACTAAAGACAGGTACTACTGATAAAGCTGGTGCTTCATTCGTTGGAACAACTGTTGAGAAAGGGATGCGTATTATTACGGTTGTTTTGAATGCAGACCAACAAGATACCAACCCTTATGCACGTTTTACTGCTACTTCTGCACTTTTAGATTATATTTCTGCAAATTTTGCCTTAAAAACTGTCGTTCAGAAAGGTGAAGCATACAATGATAGTAAAGTAACAGTTCTTGATGGTAAAGAAGATAATGTGACAGCTGTCGCTAAGTCAGACATTTCCATCGTCCAACGCATCGGAAGCGCTACTACACCAGCTCTCCAATTCACACCGAAATCAACATCAGAAATGGCTCCATTGGAAGAAGGCAAGGTTGTAGGTACTCTAACCTATGAAGATCAGGATCTGATCGGCCAAGGTTATCTCACTTCCGACAAACCATCTTTTGAAATGGTTTCTGAAAAGAAAGTAGAAAAAGCCTTCTTTTTGAAGGTTTGGTGGAATCAATTTATCCGTTTTATCAATGAAAAACTATAAAAAAGAATCGCGATTTTCTTCGCGATTTTTTCTTTATTTCATTTCTTTAAAAGCCGCTTCTGCATCAGCATTGCTAATAGCACCAAATTGAATTTTTCCGATTTTACCCTGACTGTCAATCAAGTATTCCGTTGGAATACTACGAATTTGGTAGGCTTGGAAGGTAGTTGCTTGCGTATCATATAAAACTGGTATATCCTTGTAGCCTTGTTCTTGGTACCATTTTGGAAAATCTTGAACTGTTTTTTCACCTTGGAGACCAGGTGCAATGACACTCAAGATTTCAAAGTCTCGATCTTGTTTGGCAGCTAATTCCATCAACTCAGGCATGCTTTTTTTACATGGTCCACACCAAGAAGCCCAGAATTTCAAATAGACCTTTTTCCCTTTATAGTCTGATAACTTCACTTCTTTGCCATCCATAGACTGCAAGGTGAAGTCTGGCGCATCCTTACCGACTGCGATTTGTTGAACAGCAGGTTGTTTTGGACTGCTTGTCTGTTTGGTTTCTTTTTCACCACAGGCAATCAACAAGAATAGAGACATGAGGCTCAATCCAGCAAAAATAACTTTTTTCATTTTTTCTCCTTTTATCCAAGAATTCCTGACAAGGCATTTAACTGCCCTAGCATTAATAATAATCCCATCAAAATAATCAAAGCTCCCCCGATTTTTTTTAGTAGGATCATATGGGGTTTTAATTTACTAAAATAGGGCATGATCCAGCCCGAAGCCAAGGCCAAAACAATGAAAGGAAGGGCCATTCCCAATGTATATACTAATGTTAACACGGCTCCTTGCCAAGCACCATTGCCTCCTGAAGCTGCAAGAGCCAAGACCGAACTTAAAACCGGTCCGATACAAGGGGTCCAACCAAAACTAAAGGTTATCCCAAGTAAAAAGGCTGACAGATAGTGATTAGACTTGGATTGTTTGAAGGTGACTGTCTTTTGAATCTCCAGTTTATTGAAATGCAAGATTTCCATCTGGTGAAGCCCTAAAAGAATAATGACTATTCCCATAGCATAACGAAACCAGTCTGCATAGAGCATGTGCCCTAGGAATCCAGCTCCAAATCCTAAAATAAAGAAAATAAGGGAGATTCCTGCAATAAAGCACAAGGTTCGAATTAAACCAGACCATGCAACGTCTCTTCCAAAAAAGCGAAAGCTTTTTGAATTTCCCTGATCATCCAGTAAAATACCAGCATAGACAGGTAGCAAAGGAAAGATGCAGGGTGAAAAGAAGGACAGGATACCAGCTAAAAAAACGGATACTAGAAATATAATCGACTCCAACGAATTACCTACTTTCTCAAAATTCTAATCCTATTTTACTACAAAAGAATAAATTTGTAAGAAGTCTGCTACGCTTATTTATTTTGATAAAATTTGACACAAAAAAAGGAGCTAAGCTCCTTTTTTTAATACGTTCCTTCTTCACCTTGACTAGTCAAGATAACTGGACCGTCTTTGGTAATCACGAACTGGTGTTCATATTGGCAAGACAGGCCGCCATCTATAGTCTTATGAGCCCAGCCAGTCTTCATATCTGTATCGATTTCCCAGTCACCAGTATTGATCATGGGTTCAATGGTTAGTACCATTCCTTCACGGAGGCGGAGTCCACGGCCTGCAATACCGTAGTTAGGAACCATTGGCTCCTCGTGCATAGTTGGACCAACACCATGACCAACCAAATCGCGAACGACACCGTAACCGCGACTTTCAGCGTATTCTTGAATGGCTGCACCGATATCGCCGATACGATTTCCAACGACTGCTTGCTCAATCCCTTTATACATAGCTTCCTTGGTTACGTCCATAAGATTTTTCACTTCTTCAGACGGTGTACCAACCGCATAAGCCCAACATGAGTCAGCTAAACCACCAGTATAACTTTGGGTGTATTTTTTCAGTTGTTCAACATTGTTGAAGTTGAGTTTTGATACATTGAGGTCGGATTTGGCAATCGGACCACCCAGTACCATGTCGACCTTGAGCAAATCGCCATCTTTCAAGATGTAATGACGTGGAAAAGCGTGAGCTACTTCGTCATTGAGAGAGCAACAAGTGGCATAGGGGTAATCCATAACTGCACCATCCACACCAATCTGTAAAGGAAGGAAATTCTCCTCTTTACAACGTCGACGAACGTACTCTTCAACTTCCCACATATCCACGCCTGGCTTAATCAAATCACGTAAGCCAATATGGATACTTGCTAGGAAATCACCAGCCTTGTCCATGGCTTCGATTTCACGTGCTGATTTTAAAGTTATCATTTTTTCTCCTAGATTCTAATTAATTTTAACTGAAACATTTGCTTTTGAAACAATCTGATGCCCATGATAAATATCATAATCAATAATGGCTGAGCGTCTCGTGTGGTGAATAATACGAGCCTGAATCCGCAGAGTATCATCTATCTGTACAGCCTGCAAGAAATAAATCAACATCTGTTCAATGATGAGATTACGTCCGCTATTGACAACGAGATCTTGGGTCATATGGTTGAGGATTTCAGCCAAAACTCCATTAGCAAGGACACCATTTTTCTCCAACATGAAGGGCTCAACAGTTATGACGACTTCATCATGATGATAAGAGAGTTTTTGCCCGATTTGCTCTGAGAAGGTCGGCAAAGCAGAAACTTGGGAACGGCTCATCTTTTCCATGACATCTCGTCGTGTTACGACACCGAGCAAGGTTTGGTTACTTCTGACAACGGGAACCATCTCAAAATCTTCTGCAATCATTCGTTGACTGACATTGGCAATATTGGTCGCTAAGCCCGTTACAAAGATACTACGTGTCATCACCTTGTCAATCGTCGTGCTGGGGGATTTATCTCCTGCGTCACGCATAGTAACAACGCCAACAACCACTTGGTGCTGATTAATGACTGGGAAACGACTACTTCTGTTCTTACGGACCAAGTCTAGATAGTCTTTTACTGTATCCGTTTCTCTCAAAAAACCATACTCATGACTGGGACGATAGAGCTTCTCGACTGTCAGAATATCGGTTTTGATTTGAACATTTGAGAGGGCTTTGTTAATCATGGTCGCTACAGTAAAAGTGTCATGTTTACTCCTCAGAACTGGAATCCCTTTTTTATTAGCCAACTCAAGAACATCGTTCTGGACATGAAAACCACCTGTCACAAGGACCGCATTTTCATTTTCCAAGGCTAAAAGTTGAATACGAGTACGGTCACCAACAATCAAAAGACCGCCATCATGGAGATAGGACAGGATATTTTGCTCTGTCATAGCTCCAATGGAGAATTTACTAAACTCTCTCTCAAGCCCTTCCTGACCAGCTAAAACTTCAGAGGAGGTGACTTCAGCAATTTCAGCATAGGTTAGCCTCTCAATAGCCACTTTCTGGGACTTGACTCGTATGGTTCCACTACGTGGCCGAGTTTCAACGATGCCGCGATTTTCAGCTTCTTTGATAGCTCGGTAGGCTGTTCCGTCACTAACACCTAGGTGATTGGAAATACTGCGTACACTAACTCTCTTCCCAATTGGTAACTCTTCCAGATAGGACAAAATTTCCTGGTGTTTACTCATTGAATTCTCCTTTTATGTATCGAAATTCAAGATAGTCCCTCATTTTTCGTGTATAGCGATCGCTTCCCTTAAACTGTCGGACGAGGCTAAAGCCCGATTTTAAGGCTACTTTTTGACTAGCTTGATTCTCCAAATGAGTGATGATGGATAATTGTTTTAAACCAAATTCTTCAATTGAAAGCTGACATAGCTTGGTAACTACTTCTGTCATATAACCTTGTGACCAAGAATCTTTTTTTAAGAAGTAACCAATTTCTGCTTCTTTTTTGATTTCATCAATCTTTTCAAATTTAATGGAGCCAATCATTTCCTGATTTCCTTGGAGACAAATTGCCCAAACCCCTAGAGGATTCTTCATAAAATAGTTAGCAAGGGCGTACTGACTTTCTTCCAAACTTGCTTGACTGGGAAAAATAAACTGCAAATTCTCAGGGTTTGAAGCAATCTCGAAAAACGCTTGACTGTCACTAAAAAAGAAAGGACGCAAATACAAGCGCTCCGTTTCAAAAAAAGAAAACATTGCTAATTTGGTCCAAATATTCATAATCACCTCAACGGCTTAGTCTTCAACGAGTGTAATATCCGCTCCAAGACTACGCAATTTTTCAATAATATCTGAGTAGCCACGAAGGATAAACTCAATATTCGTAATTTCAGTCTGGCCTTGAGCCATTAAGCCAGCGATGACAAGTGCAGCACCAGCTCGCAAGTCTGTAGCTTTTACACTTGCCCCGTGTAACTTACGACCACCGTTGTAGATAATGTGATCGTTTGTAGTCGTAATATCCGCATCCATTTTCGCTAATTCAAAGACATGATTAACACGTTTCTCATAAATCGTATCAATAATGGTTCCACGACCTTGAGCAGTTAGTAAAAGTGGCGTGATAGGCTGTTGCAAATCAGTTGCAAACCCAGGATAGGGTGCAGTTTTGATATTGATGGCCTTCAAATCGGACTGTTCTTCAACGAAGATGCTGTCTTCTGAGACCGTCATACGAACGCCCATTTCCTCTAGTTTGGCGATAAAGCCTTCTAAGTGTTCATAGAGAACGTTGTTGATACGAATTCCTTTTCCTACCGCTGCAGCAAGTGAAATATAGGTTCCAGCTTCGATACGGTCTGGAATAACTTGGTGACGAGTCCCATGAAGTTTCTCGACACCATCAATAATGATAATATCAGTCCCTGCACCACGAATATGGGCCCCCATGTTGTTCAAAAGGGTAGCAACATCGATAATTTCCGGTTCACGAGCCGCATTTTCAATGACAGTACGCCCCTTAGCTTTAACCGCAGCAATCATCGTGTTAATCGTTGCTCCAACGCTGACGGTATCCATGTAAATACTTGCTCCATGAAGCCCCTTACCTTGGGCAGATAAATTCATATTATCTCCCTCATAGCTCACCTTAGCACCCATGGCTTCAAAGGCTTTTAGGTGAAGGTCAATCGGACGAGGCCCCAGATCACATCCACCAGGAAGTCCAACTGTAGCTTCACCAAAGCGACCTAAAAGACTTCCATAGAAATAATAAGAAGCACGCAAGCTATTAATCTTACCATAAGGCATAGGAATGTTTTGAACACCTCTTGGATCAATCTCCAAGACATCATCATAACGCTTAACAGTCGCCCCCATAATTTCCATGATTTCGACAAGACTAGCAACGTCTGAAATATCTGGAACACAATCTAAAGTGACAATATCATCTGATAAGATAATAGCTGGAATAAGCGCTACAACACTATTTTTAGCACCACTAATGGTGATCTCACCTTGCAATGGACGTCCACCATTGATGACAATTTTTCTCATGTTTTACTCTTTCAAAATTTACTAAAAAGGTCTTTTCGTTCTATTATATCATAATTTTCAGTTTTTTCCCATTCCTATTTACTAAATACCATTCCATTTTGATAAAAAAAGACCTATCACTCAAGCTGTTCAGCCTGAAATGATAGGTTTTAATGTCAGATTAACGTACTGTACGGATACGCATTGTGTTTGTACGAACAGCTTCGCCAAGTGGTACACCTGCAACGATAACAATATCATCACCAGATTCTACCAAACCTTGCTCAACTGCAATTCTTTCAGCGAGATCAAACATATCATCAGTGTTTGATGGGCGATCAGTTGTTACTGGGATAACTCCCCAGTTAAGCATCAAACCACGCTGAGTCAATTCATCGAAAGTGATTGCCAAGATATCAGCATCTGGACGGTATTTAGAAATCAAACGAGCAGTGTGACCTGTCTTAGTAAGAGTAACCACCAACTTGATATTCATAGAGTTTGTCGCATCCTTAACAGCTGAAGCCATAACCTCAGTCTTAGAATTACGTGACAAGTTAACAGACGACAAGCGACCGTATTCTTTTAAAAGAGTTTGAGCATTTTTGTCAATAGTTGCCATCGTAGTAACTGACTCAAGTGGGTATTTACCGTTTGCAGACTCACCTGAAAGCATTGTAGCGTCTGTTCCGTCGATAACAGCGTTAAACACGTCTGATACTTCTGAACGCGTTGCACGTGGTTTTTCAGTCATAGTTTCAAGCATGTTTGTTGCTGTGATAGCGACTTTACCAGCTGCATTTACTTTTGTGATAATCATTTTTTGGTAAACTGGAACCATTTCGAATGGTACTTCAATACCCATGTCACCACGGGCGATCATGATACCATCAGCTACTTCAAGGATTTCATCCAAGTTATCAATACCTTGTTGGTTTTCGATTTTCGCAAACAATTGAACGTGCCCGTTTCCAGTTTCTTCACAGATTGCACGAACTTCTTCAACGTCTTTTGCAGTACGTACAAATGAAATCGCGATGAAGTTGATACCTTGTTCCAAACCGAAACGGATATCATCGTTATCGCGTTCAGCAAGTGCTGGGAAAGGAATTTTAGTGTTTGGGATGTTTACACCTTTTTGCTTAGCAATGATACCGTCATTTTCAACGACTACCTCAAATTCACGAGTTGCATCGTCTTTTGCGAAAACACGAAGACCAAGTTTACCATCGTCAACCAAAACTTGGTGACCAACTTCAACATCATCGTAGATGTCAAGGGCACCAGCAACGTTCAAAGCAATCACATCACGAGTTGATTTGATTCCTTGTTTAGTTGCAACACGGATTTTTTCACCAGTTTTGTATGAGTACTCTTTTGCATCACCTTCAAACAATTCTGTACGGATTTCTGGTCCTTTTGTATCAAGAAGGAAACCAACTTTCTTACCAGCAAGTTTTTCAGCAAGTTTAACAGTTGCCATACGCTCACCTTGTTCTTGGTGGTCACCGTGTGAGAAGTTGAAACGGAAAGTGTTCGCTCCTGCTTCAATCAATTTAGCAATATTTTGAGCTGAAGCTTCAACGTCAAGTTTTTCACCCCAGTATCCGTCTTCACCGAATTTTTTACCACCACGGATTTCAACCGCAGGACCTAAAGTTGCAACGATTTTTACACGTTTGTTCATGATTTTTGTGACTCCTTTATATAATTCGACCTTTTAAGGTCATGTTACCAAATTAATGAAAGTTGATTAGGACAAGCTCTTGTTCAAAGAAGAAAGTTCAAGATCAGCTTTATGAGGGTTGTTAACAACGATCTTACCATCAGCTGTTAGACTAAACAAGGCTCCCTCTTCTGCTGTACCAAGAATTGGATTCTCAACCATTTTTTCGTTACGGATACCAACAGCGACACCACCAATTCCCTCTTTAAGGAGTTTAACAGCGTGTGCACCCATGCGTGATGCCAATACACGGTCGCGAGCGGTTGGTGAACCACCACGTTGGATGTGTCCAAGTTCAGTTACACGAAGGTCGCTTGTATCTCCAGCTTCTTTTAGTTTTTGACCAAATTCAGCTGCCGACATAACACCTTCTGCCAAAACGATAATGTTGTGTTTTTTACCGTGTTCATAACCAGCTTTGATGCTTGCTACGATATCTTCCATCTTGAAGCCTTCTTCAGGGATGATGATTTCGTCAGCACCAGTTGCGATACCTGCCCAAAGAGCGATATCACCAGCGTTACGTCCCATTACTTCAACAACGAAAGTACGACGGTGACTTGATGATGTATCACGAATCTTATCGATTGCATCCATTGCAGTAGTAACTGCAGTATCAAATCCGATTGTGAAGTCAGTACCTACGATATCGTTATCGATTGTACCTGGAAGCCCAATAGCAGGGAATCCATGCTCAGTCAAGCGCATAGCTCCGTGATAAGAACCATCACCACCGATAACAACGACACCTTCGATACCGTGTTTTTTCAATTGCTCAATCCCTTTAAGTTGGCCTTCAAGTTGTGCAAACTCAGGGTAACGAGCAGAGTGAAGGAAAGTACCACCACGTGAAATGATGTCTCCTACTGAAGCAGCATCAAGTGGATAAATTTCACCGGCAACCATACCTGCGTATCCATCATAGATACCAAAAACTTCCATTCCTTCTGAGATTGCTTGGCGAACTACCGCACGGATGGCAGCATTCATACCAGGGGCGTCTCCACCACTGGTTAAAACAGCAATACGTTTCATTTGGTTATGCTCCTTTTTCTTTTAACATTCTTACTGATTATACCACATTTAATTAGAAAATTCTTCTATTTTCCGTATTTTTAGCGATAAATCGTTTTCATAGCAATTCCCTCTAATTTTTCCTGTAGAGCAGAGTCTTTTCTTACAAAATGTTGTGTAGAAACAACCGTTTTTTGTTCCTCTTCATACCTGATAATGACAGGAATTGGGCCTTTGTATTGTTCTAGGATATTTGAAATCTCTTTATCGTATTCATGATTTTTAACTTGAATCCAGAATCGTTCCGCTACTGCTTCTTTCAAATCTTGTGCAATCATTTGCAGACGACCATCTCGGGATTGAACTTTACCATTGATATAGTAGAATTTTCCCTCAGATAAGATGGAAGCGAATTTTCGATACTGATCTGAAAATACAGTCACATCCAGTTTAGACTTACTGTCGTGAACCTGTAGAAAGGCCATACTCTCGCCTTTCTTGGTTCGAATCACTTTTATTTTTTGTACTTCAACTAGAAGAGTTGTCTGAGATCCCTCAATAAGATTAGCAATTGAGGTTGTCTGATATAGGGCCTGTTTGGCAAGTGTTTGTAAAGGATGAGCACTGATACCAACCCCGATTAGTTCCTGCTCCTTGTAAAATTTCTCTGCCTCCGTAAAATCATCAGCCTCAGTCCAACTATAGTTTGTATCCGCAAAGAGTCCACCTAACTCCTCAACAAAAACAAATAAGTTTGGTAGGTTGACTAAGATTTTCTGGCGATTCTTGTCAAATTCATCAAAGAGCCCCAGTTCAACCAAAGGAGACAAAAGCGATAGTTTCTTGTAATTCTTAGGCAGACGTGAGACGAAATCTTCAATGCTTGAGAAGGGACGATTTTCAATAATCCAGTAAGACAAATCTCTTGGCATGCCCTTAATGCTTTTAGGCCAAGATAGATTTTCTTCCGAGCAATTTTATCATGATAGGGAATGCTGTTGATTGCTAAAGGGGCAACTTCAAATCCCATCTGCAATGCATCTATAATGTAATCACTACTAGAATAATTCAACATAACTTGAAAGAAAATAGCAGAATAATGCGTCTTGAAATAAGCAAGTTGGAAAGCCAGTGCTGAGTAGGCATAAGCGTGGGATCTGTTAAATCCATAGCCTGCAAACTTTTCCATCACTGCAAAAACTTGGTTTGCTTTCTCTTCTGTATGCCCAAGTTCTATAGCTCCTGTGATAAAATCTTCCTTCATTAAATGCATCTCTTTAGCATTTTTCTTACCCATTGCTCGTCTGAGAATGTCGGCTTTACCAAGACTGAATCCTCCAAAGCGCTGAGCTACCTGCATGACTTGCTCTTGGTAGAGCATGATACCATAGGTTGATGACAGGATGTCCTCCAAGGCAGGATCCAACACCGTCACCTTTTCTTTCCCATGCTTTCGAGCCACAAAATTATCGATATAATCACTAGCACCTGGTCTGTTTAGAGAGGTCGTTGCTACCACTTCTTCGAAGACTTGCGGCTGAACTCGTTTCAAGAGTCGGATGGCGCCAGGTTGTTCAAATTGGAAAATCCCCTTGGTATTTCCAGAAGCAAAAAGGGCCAGAGTTTCTTTGTCTTCCAAATCAATCTCTTCAATTTTCAGATGAATACCTTCTGACTCAGCCAATAATTCCTGCATTTTTTGGACAAAAGTTAGGTTACGCAGACCTAGGAAATCCATTTTTAAAAGACCATTAGCTTCAACACCATGAGCATCATACTGGGTGATGAGCATATCCTCACCGTATTTGAGCGGGATATAGTCTGTCAGGTCTTGGTCACTCATAACGACCCCAGCTGCATGAATAGAGGTCTGACGAGGATACCCTTCAATCTTTCGAGCAATCTCAAAAGCTTTTTGGTATTCAATCTTACTATTGATAACCTGTCTAAATTGCAAATTCTTTTCATAAGCAGTCGTTAGCGTATCTCGGAAACTGATTTTTTTCGTAATATTGGTTAATTCATACTCTGGAACACCATAACGTTTGAAAACATCACGAATTGCCTGTTTTGCTCCAAAGGTCGAATAAGTGACAATCTGCGCCACATGTTGACTTCCATAGCGATCACGAACATAACGAATGAACTCGGGTCTATAGAGGTCAGGAATGTCGATATCAATATCGGGCATGGTGTAGCGCTCACGATTTAAAAAGCGCTCAAAAATCAAGTTCTTCTCAACCGGATCAATTCCTGTAATATCAAGTGAGTAGGCGACCAAACTACCCACAGCAGAACCACGCCCCATACCCATATAGTAGCCTTGGGAACGTCCAAAACGGAGCAAATCCCAAACTACAAGGAAATAGTCGTCAAAGCCCATATCATGAATCACAGCCAATTCTTTATTCAGCCGCTCATGATAGATAGCTGAAGTTAACCCCTTGTCAATCAAGCCTTTCTCAGCTCTTGCTCGAAGCTCTTCCACCGCTGGTCTTTCAGGATTAAAGCGAGGAAGTTTTAAACTTGGGTCGATTTGATAGCTTACATTCTCTATCAAATTCTGGAGATTGGCAAGCGCCTGAGGGAAGCGATTTTTAAACCGAGCTTCTAAATCTGAGGCAGGTAAAAAAATCCCTTGTTGTGAATGCACATCTACTTCTCTCAGGCTAACATTGTCCTTGACTGCTGACAAAATTTGCAAAACCTGTAGGTCTTCTTTTTCAAAAGAGTTGACTTGGTAGAGTGGAAGAATGGGTCTGGTAAAGACTTCTTGAGGAGCATCTGGACTGACACCGATAAAATAATCATGCCCCAAATCCAGCTGTTCGACCCCATTAAAATAGGGAACAATAATGGCTACATCTTCGAGGTGGCTGGTGAAGTCAGACCAATTTTTCCGTCCAGTCATTTTTAAAGTGGATAACTTCATCAACTCTTGATACCCTTTAGTGGATAGAGCTAGAAAACGGAAAGAAATATTCTCCTCATCTTTGATCAAGGACATTTCAAGACCAATTAAAGGTTGGATTCCATATTTTCGAGTCACTTCTAAAAAATGATAAGCCCCATAAAGATTATCCACATCCATGATAGCAAGGTGAGAATAGCCATACACTTTAGCTGTTTGTACATATTTTTCAATCGAAACCACACTTTCCATAAAACTATAAACAGTCTTGGTGTCGAGCTGTGCAATCATTTCTTCTCCTCCTTGCTTTCGTTTTACTACTATTATACCATTTTAAGTTTTAAGTTGGATATTGAAGCTACTCTGCTCTTTCTTTTCAATATCATCAGTAACAAACTTCTTCTCTTCTTATTTTCTTACTGTTAAATTCTTCATTTCTCAGAGGAAAGAAATAAAAAAATTAATATCATATGATAGTTTTAAATGTAAATTTAGATATATTTATACCAAACAAAGTATAACAAAGATAGGAGCTATATGCAGTTTTACATATAAAAATCTCTAGAAAAAGGCTTACTTCTATGGTATTTATTCAGCATTTTATAATAACTTACCAAATTGATATGCTGGTTTAAGAAATTTATTTCATTTAAGTTTATTTATTCCATTTTTCCCTCTTTTTTGATATAATAAATCCAGTTTGTTTTCAAAGGAGAGAAACATGCGTTTTAATCAATTCAGCTATCAACCAACCACTAGTTCTCAACGATTTGAGGAATTAGAAAATCTTGGTCTAAAGCTGTCACCCCAATTGTCCTTAAAAAGACAGTTTGAAGACTTCATTCGTTGGAGTTTTTTCACTTATTCTAACACGGATTATGCCTTGTCCACATTAGCCGCGGATAAAGAAACAGATTTAGTAACCTTTTTCCAGTCAGACCGTGAGTTAACTGAGGAGATTTTCTACACAGTAGCTTTTCAACTTTTAGGATTTAGCTATCTTGTTGACTTTGAGAATGCCGAACAGTTCCGTAAAGAAACTGATTTTCCTATTGTTTATGGAGATCTCATTGAAAATCTTTATCAGTTACTCAATACGAGAACGAAAAAAGGAAACACGCTCATCGATCAGCTTGTTAGTGATGGACTCATTTCAGAAGATAATCACTATCACTACTTTAACGGTAAGAGCTTGGCAACCTTCTCTACTCATGATGTCATTCGTGAAGTCGTGTATGTCGAGAGCCGTGTGGATACTGATAAAGATGGGCTCCCTGACTTAGTCAAGGTCAGCGTTATTCGCCCACGTTACGATGGTCAAGTACCTACTCTTATGACTGCCAGTCCTTATCACCAAGGGACCAACGACAAAGCCAGTGACAAAGCTCTCTACAAAATGGAAGGAGAGCTTGAGGTCAAACCGCCCCACACCATTGAACTTGAGGAACCTAAGCTAAATTTAGTCGAACCTCATGGTCAAGCAGAAGTCGTCTCAGAAGTTGAAGAAAAGCTATCTCATATCAATAGCTCATATACCCTCAACGACTACTTCCTCCCACGTGGATTTGCCAATCTCTATGTATCGGGTATTGGTACTAGGGATTCGCAAGGTATCATGACCAATGGTGACTACCAGCAAATTGAGGCCTATAAAAATGTCATTGATTGGCTTAATGGCCGTTGCCGTGCTTTCACGGACCATACACGCAATCGTCAAGTCAAGGCTGACTGGTCAAACGGGAGAGTCGCAACAACAGGTATTTCCTATCTAGGCACCATGTCCAATGGTCTCGCTACCACTGGTGTTGATGGCTTGGAAGTAATCATTGCGGAAGCAGGTATTTCCTCTTGGTATAACTACTATCGGGAAAATGGTCTGGTGACCAGCCCAGGTGGATACCCAGGTGAGGATTTTGACTCACTTGCTGAATTGACCTACTCCCGCAACCTCCAAGCTGGTGACTATATTCGTGGCAATGAAGCTCATCAAGCAGACTTAGAAAAGGTTAAAGAGAAACTCGATCGCAATACTGGTGACTACAATCAACTTTGGCATGACCGCAACTATCTGCTCAATGCTCACAAGGTTCAAGCTGAGGTCGTCTTTACGCATGGTTCCCAGGATTGGAACGTCAAACCTCTTCATGTTTACCAGATGTTTCATGCCCTTCCTAGCCATATCAATAAGCACCTCTTTTTCCATCATGGTGCCCATGTCTATATGAACAACTGGCAGTCGATTGACTTCCGAGAGTCCATGAATACCTTGTTAAGTAAGAAATTGTTAGGACTTGACTCAAGCTATCAACTTCCGACTGTCATCTGGCAGGACAATACCGAACCGCAAAGATGGCAAGGTCTTGATGACTTTGGCAAACAGGATGAACTGCATACCTTCTCTCTTGGTAATGAGGAAAAAGTGATTCAAAACCATTATAATCAAAAAGATTTTGAGCGTTATGGCAAGACTTACCAGACCTTTAACACTGAACTTTACCAAGGAAAAGCTAATCAGATCACCATTGACCTTCCAGTAAGTCAAGACATTCACTTAAATGGGCGAGTGGAGCTGAAACTTCGTGTCAAATCGAGTACAAACAAGGCTTATTATCAGCCCAACTGTTAGAACTTGGACAAAAGAAATATCTACAACCTTATCCAGCTGTTTTAAGTGCTAGAACCATTGATAATGGCCGTTACCACATGTTAGAAAATCTCTGTGAACTACCATTCAACCCAAGTGCCCAACGTGTCATCACCAAAGGCTACCTTAATCTTCAAAATCGAACCAATCTCTTGACGATTGAAGAAATCCAACCAAATGAATGGATGGACTTCAAGCTAGAGCTTCAACCAACTATCTACAAACTTAAAAAAGGAGATACTCTCCGTTTGGTTCTCTATACAACAGACTTTGAGATTACAATTCGAGATAATACAGACTATCAGTTGACTGTTGATTTAGCACAGTCTAGTCTTATCCTACCTTGTCAAAAGGTATAATCTACCTGACTTTCAATATGGAAGTATTCAAAGGAAAAGTCAATGAATTTGACCATTGAACTACCTATAACCAAAGTTTTCCACTTGAACAGTCGAATCAAACATAAACTTCGTATCAAATCCAGTTCATCTAAAAGCATTTTAGAAGCCCCTAGATAGAACTTGGACAAAAGATACTCCCTCTAACCAACATGTGTAACCATTTATCATACACGCTACTACACCACATGTTGGAAATCTCTGTGAATTACATTTAGAGTGAATTCACAAAACGCCGTGACAAAAAGCTACCCAAATTGAATGATTCACTGTCATTAAAGAACATCAATGTAGATGAACGGATTGCTACCCAGTTTATCTGCACGCAACTAGTGACAAGTTAAAAGAAGGAGAATCTCTCCATCTAGTTCTTTATCCTACTGACTTTGACATCATCATACGTGACAATACCGCCTACCACTCGACTGACATTTTCGTTCAGTCCACGCTACTGTACCTTGTAAAAGGAGTACTTACTTTATGAACAAATCAGAACACAGACACCAACTTATCCGCGCCCTCGTTTCAAAAAACAAAATCCATACTCAAGCTGAATTACAAGCCTTGTTAGCGGAAAATGATATCCAAGTTACTCAGGCTACCTTATCACGCGATATCAAAACCATGAACCTTTCAAAAGTGCGCGAAGAGGATCATTCTTACTATGTGCTAAATACAGGATCTATCTCCAAATGGGAAAAACGTCTTGAAAACTATATGGAAGATGCTCTTGTTATGTTGCGTCCTGTGCAACACCAAGTTATTTTGAAAACTTTACCCGGTTTAGCCCAATCGTTTGGATCTGTAATTGATTCCTTGGCCTTTCCAGATATCGTTGCAACCCTTTGTGGAGACGATGTCTGCATGATTATCTGTGAAGATGCTACAAAAGCGCAGGCTTGTTTTGAGAGTCTTAAAAAATATGCGCCACCATTTTTCTTTAGTGAATAAAACAAATCCCGTGATTAAAAGATCACGGGAATTTTTTATTTCTTTGACTGTGTTTCTTCTTTCTTTGTACGTGCCAATCGAAGAGCGCGTTTAGGATTGAGACGATTAAACAATTCTTCTAGTTTCTTTTCATTCCAGACATCTGCTGCAGAAACAAAATTCCCATCTGCATCTCGGAATGATATTGGTTTATCTCCCATATCAATCTCCTAGTCTACAAATTCAAATTCAAATTTACCAATGCGGACCAAATCGCCATCTTTGGCGCCACGCGCACGAAGGGCTTCGTCAACTCCCATACCACGAAGCTGACGGGCAAACTTCATGACCGATTCGTCACGGTCAAAGTTGGTCATGTTAAAGAGTTTCATGAGTTTTTCACCAGAAAGTACCCATGTCGCATCATCATCACGACTAATCTCAAAGGCTTTTTCTTCCTCGTCAAAGCCATAGTAAGCCTCTTCTTCCATATCGGATTCATCATAAATCGGGAATTCTGGAGTCTTGTCTAACAATTCAGCTGTCGCATCCAAAAGAGTTGCCAAACCTTGCTTGGTCAATCCAGAAATTGGGAAGATGGCTGGAAGTTCCTCAAACTCGTCGTAGTTTGCTGCCAACTTTTCCTTGAAAGTTTTCAGATTTTCCTGACTTTCAGGCATATCCATCTTGTTGGCCACGATAATCTGTGGACGTTCCATGAGACGAAGGTTGTAGGATTCTAATTCCTTATTGATAGCAAGGTAGTCCTCATAAGGATCACGTCCTTCACTAGCTGACATATCGATGACATGGAGGATAACTCGAGTGCGTTCGATATGACGAAGAAACTGGGTTCCAAGACCAACACCTTGACTAGCCCCTTCAATCAAACCTGGAAGGTCAGCTACTGCAAAAGAATCACCTGACTGCGTACGAACCATACCCAAATTAGGGACAATGGTCGTAAAGTGGTAAGCACCGATTTTAGGTTTAGCTGAAGTGATGACACTAAGCAAAGTTGATTTGCCGACAGATGGGAAACCGACCAAGCCAACATCCGCTAGGATCTTCAATTCCAGTTGCAACTCACGTTCTTGACCTGGTTCTCCATTCTCAGAGATTTCAGGTGCAGGATTTTTGGGAGTGGCAAAACGGATATTTCCACGACCACCTCGACCGCCATGAGCCACGATAAATTCCTGACCATGTTCAATCAAGTCTGTAATGACTTTACCTGTTTCCGCATCACGTACAGTAGTTCCCTGTGGTACGCGAACACGAAGATCTTCTGCACCACGTCCGTGCATTCCTTTGGTCATCCCTTTTTCACCAGAATCAGCCTTGAAATGACGGTTATAGCGGAAATCCATCAAGGTACGTAAGCCTTCGTCTACCACGAAAACAACGTTTCCTCCACGTCCACCATCACCACCCCAAGGACCGCCATTAGGGACATATTTTTCACGGCGAAAGGCAACCATGCCATCGCCACCATTACCAGCCTTGACCTTAATCTTGGCTGTATCTAAAAACATACTCATATTTTCTTCTCACTTTAAAAAGGCTGGGGAGAACCCAGTCATTAGTTATTGTTTCTATCCTCGTAGCTTGCTTAGAATCTACTGAAAGCTCCAAGCGCAGTTGCAAAGATACCAGCAAGGGTTACAAACAACATGATGAGCACGACAACAAGCGTCACCTTTTCAAACAAAGTTTTTTTACGTTTTCCGTTATCTCCAAAAGCCATAACTTCTCCTTTTTCTATATAATTCTAATTTAATATTCTGATGAAACTGGTGCAATCAACCATAAAATGATATAAGCAAGGACTCCTGTCCCATAACAAAATGCAAGAACAGCCCAAATGACACGAACAATTGTTGGATCAATATCAAAATAATGAGCAACTCCTGCGCATACTCCACCAATTTTTTGATCTTTTCCGCTTCTCATTAATTTTTTCATTTTTTCTTCCTCTTATTCTATTATTTGAATTCGTCTCTCCAATAATCTCTGATGCTAGACAATTGTTTTCGAGACGCTCTTAAAATACGCTTGGATTCTTTTACTGGGCTTGTAACAGCTTGTTGAGGTAGATAGAGAATCGTTTTTAAGAAGCGCTGAGTGACAGGTTGTCCATCATGTAGCTCATGTTCAAAGTTATTTGAGATAATGGCATCAAGGTAAAACTCATGAACTCGTTTCCCAAAATTTTCAGCCGAAATCTCGTACAACTTATCAGCCAACTTTTGTTCAGACATATCAGGAGTAGCGATCAATGCTTCAAGGATAGCGCCCGCAAGCTCTCGTTCTCCATAGTAGAGGGTCCCAAACATTTTATCATTGATCAGATTTTCAAGATAGGGATTGCCATGAGCAATAACAGGCGTTCCACTGGCTAGACTTTCTAGATAGGTTAAACCCTGAGTTTCACTCGTAGAGGCTGAAATAAAGAAATCAGCTGCTTTATAGTACAAGGCTGTCTCACTCGGAGCAATCATACCTGTAAAAATCACATGTTTTTGTATGTTTAATTTCTCTGCTTGTTCTTTCAGACTGTCCAGATAAGGTCCGTCTCCAGCAACAACCAACTTCACCTTGTCTTCTTCTTTCAATACCTCAGCAAAGGCAGCTAAGACTGCTTGGATATTCTTCTCATAAGAAATACGAGAAAGACTCAGCAGCATTTTCTCGCCTTCCTGAATACCTAACTTCGAACGAAGCTCTTGTAAGTTTTCCTCTTTGATCTCAGGTCGTTCAAACTTAGCCAGCTCAATTCCAGTTGGGATGACACGCTTTTCAACCTTGACTTTGTATTTCGATAAAAGGTCACGAACAATCTCACTAGGGCAAATCACACCATCTACATCATGAAGGAAGCCACGCACCAAATATTTTACCATACTCGGACGAATTAGCATGCCCTTAGCAATGTAATGCACATAGTCTTCATACTGGGTATGGTAGGTATGAATAACTGGAATTTTCAATTCTCTCGCAATCCAAATTCCTAACAAACCAAGAGAAAATTCTGTCTGGGTATGAATGATGTCGAGTTGATACTGCTTGGCAATTTCAAGCGCCTTTGTAAAACCTCGGTAGGCAAATCGTCGATCCTTAAATGCAAAGAAAGGGACACTCGGAATGCGAATAATTTGCCAATCCTCGTATCGGTTCACGTCTTTATCAGTTGTTGTAAAGATAAAAACTGCATGCCCCTGCTTTTCAAGCTCTGTTTTCAAAGTCCGAATACTAGTCGCGACCCCGGAAACCTGAGGGAAATAGGTATCTGTAAATAAACCAATTCGCATAAATTACCTCACTTTTTGCCCAAAGCAGCCTGTTCTCGATAAAATTTTAACCAGATTTCCAACAAATGCTCCTCAGAGTACTCTTTGGAGATCTCGCGAGCTTTTTCTTTCAAGTCCTTTAAGGCTTCAGGGTCATTCTTGTATTCTAGGATTGCTTCTCTCATCTCGGAAACATCACTTGTAGCACGATAATTCCCATCAAGAATAACCTTATACAGATCCAAGTCCCTCAACATAATCGGAGCCTCGCAACTAGCGGCCTCTAAGATAGTCATAGGGAATAATTCATTGTAACTTGGTAGCAAGAATAGATCCGCCATAGCGTAAAGTTCCCGCATCCGTTCCGGTGACACAATTCCAGGGAAAATAAGATTTTTGGGTGGATTGTCCATTATCTTCTTGTAGCGTTCATAACCATCTGTCATCCCACCAAATGAAAAACCACCTGCCCAGATAAAAGTAATTTCTGGCAATTCCTCAGCAAGACGGATAAAATCATCAATCCCTTTACGTCTCTGAACCTGACCCGCACCGACAACAACAAACTGATCCTCAGCTAAATCCATTTCCTGACGAAGTTTTGCAACTTGGTCAGCTGGCAGTGGATGCCATTTTTCCTTATTTACAAAGTTTGGAATATAAGTTACTTTTTCACGTGGAATACCAGCTGCCACCAAATCCTCAATAAACATGGGATTAACTACCACCAAGTGTTCCATTCGGTTGTAAAAAGAAAAAACATAGCGTTTGACAATTCCTTTTAGGAAAAATGGAATCTTCAAACTCCCCTCAAGCGTATCAGGCAAAAAATGCACATAGCCAATTTTTCTCCCAGAGCGTTTCTTTTGAAAAGTAGATAAATAATAAGGGAAATCAATGGTGTGAAAATGAGTTATATCCGCTTCTACAGGGAGATTCTCTGTAACAATCAACTGGTCTTTGGCATCACGGTGAAGGAGACTAACCAATTCTCGATAAGCTCCTGACACTCCTTGACCAGCTACTTTTTCACTTGAACTCAGCATATTAATACGCAATTTTTCGTTTTCCATACCTTCCATTATACCATTTTATTTCCAGAAAATCAGCAAAAGAAAGAAGAGACGATTGGAAAAAGGATAAAATTACCTTATTTTCCAATCGTCTCTCTCATTTTTTTAGTCTTTATTTAATTCCTAGGGCGATACGCGCGTATCGGCTCATTTTTTCAACTGTCCAAGCTGGATACCAGACCAATTTGACCTCGGTATTAGTTACCTCAGGCACATCTGTCATCGCATCGTGTATCTGGTCTGTCAAAAGGTCAGCCAATGGGCAGCCCATAGTTGTCAAGGTCATATCAATTTCAGTGTGACCTGTTTCACCATCAAAACGAATTTCATAAATCAAACCTAGGTTGACAATATCAATCCCCAACTCAGGGTCGATGACTTCTTCCAAAGCATTTAAAATGCGTGTTTTGATCGTTTCAATTTGCTCTTCTGTATAAGCCATGTTATTCCTCACTCTTAGTCTTCAATAAAATCACGAAGGGGTTTGCTGCGACTTGGTTGGCGCAATTTTCTCAAAGCCTTGGCCTCGATCTGACGGATACGCTCACGAGTCACGTTAAAGACTTTACCAACATCTTCAAGAGTACGCATTTTCCCATCGTCCAAACCGAAGCGCAAGCGCAAGACGTTTTCTTCACGGTCTGTAAGAGTATCCAAAACCTCATCCAACTGCTCACGCAAAACGATACGAGTTGTGTAGTCTACTGGATTTTCAATCACTTCGTCTTCGATAAAGTCCCCAAGATGGCTATCGTCCTCTTCACCAATCGGTGTTTCAAGCGATACAGGTTCTTGGGCGATTTTTAGGATTTCACGGACCTTGTCAGGTGTCATATCCATACGCTCAGCGATTTGTTCAGGTGTCGGATCTTGACCCAATTCTTGAAGGAGGTTACGCTGTTCTCGGACAAGCTTGTTAATGGTTTCAACCATGTGGACAGGGATACGAATAGTGCGGGCCTGGTCAGCAATGGCACGAGTGATTGCCTGACGAATCCACCAAGTTGCATACGTAGAAAACTTAAATCCTTTTGAATAGTCAAACTTGTCAACAGCCTTCATCAAGCCCATGTTTCCTTCTTGGATCAAGTCAAGAAATTGCATACCACGTCCTACGTAGCGCTTAGCAATAGAAACCACCAAACGAAGGTTGGCTTCTGCAAGACGTTGTTTGGCTTCGATATCACCAGCCTCAACTGCTAGGGCCAATTCTTTTTCCTCTTCGTTGGTCAAGAGAGGAACGACCCCGATTTCCTTCAAATACATACGGACAGGGTCATTAACCTTGGCAGAAGTTGAGCCAATCAAGTCCTCATCACTGAGTTCTGGTTCTTCTTCTGCACTAAGCACACGCGCACTTGGATTTCCTTCATTATCTGTGATAGAAATTCCAGCATCCTGGATCCGTTGCAAAAGGTCTTCAATGCCGTCTGCATCGAGGGTGAAAGGAATAACCAGACTTGAATTGATTTCATCATCTGTTGCTGTTCCTGTTTTTTTGTGGTTACGGATAAAGTCTGCTACTTGCACATCAAATGTGGTTACTTCTTTTTGTTTTGTTGCCATTATTACTCCATTCTTCTCTTTTGGGAAATCAATCGTTGCAATTCTTCCAAGGCTGTGTCTGTATCTCCTACATGACTAGCTTCCTGCACTTTCTTTTTAATTCTTAAGTTATCCTTGCTAAGGAGGGCACGGTTTCGAGTCGCTTCGACCTCCGCTAGCTCTTGAGGCGACATCTCAGCTGGCAAATCCAAGCTAAGCACGTGGTACCAGGCATTTTCAACCTCAGGCGTCTGATGAGAAAGCTCCTCTGAGCCGATTTCTCCCTGCTCACTTAATAATTCGTAAAGAATCTGAAATTCTGGGGTATCAAAGAAAAAATCTTCTCTTAATCGGTAGTCATTTAACACAACTGGGTTCTCAGCCATCCTATAAAGGAGATGAGCCTCTGCTCTCATGACTGCTGTCAATTGTCGCGTTACAGGTATACTAATCGCTGCTGGAGGTTGCTCCTCTTTGACTCTTTCCTGCCTCTGAACAATCCGACTTTCATTTACAATCTGTTCCACCTGCTGGTAATCAAAGGAAGGGAGATTATCTGCTAGAATGTGGATATAAGAATTCTGGGCAGTGATAGACTTTTCTTTGGCGATTAGGGGCGCAATCTTTTCAATGAACTCAATTTGCGCCTGCAAGTTATCACTATTTTCCGGCTTGAGCTGGTGAATATAGAACTCTATAGGACTGATCCGAGTCTTGGTTAAAAGGTAAGCCAGGTCTTCAGCAGAATTCTTTTGCAAATACTCATCTGGGTCCATGGCATCAGGTACTCGAACAACCTCCACTGAAAAGTCTTTTAACTCCTCTAGTGCCTTGGCTGTTGCTGCCTGCCCTGCCTTGTCGCCATCATAGCTGAGAACAATTTTTTTGGTAAAGCGTTTGAGGTGATCAACATGCTCCTTGCTTAAGGCTGTTCCCATGGAAGCTACAGCATTTTCTATACCAGCACGGTAGGCTGCGATCACATCCATGAAGCCTTCCATCAGATAGAGTTCTGTAATCTTACCTGTTCCCTTTTTTGCCTTGTCCAAATGATACAATTCGTAACTCTTGTTAAAAATTGCAGTCGAGCGACTATTTTTATATTTGGCAGTCTGACTATCCGTTTCTTGCCAGATACGACCTGAAAATGCAATAACCTGCCCCTTGTCATTGGTCAAAGGAAAGATGATCCGTCCAAAAAAAGTATCATAAAATTGATTACCATCTGACAGATAAAACAAGCCCGAATCCAATAAATCCTTTTCCTCAAACTTGTCAGCCAAACGTTGATAGAGATAAGTTCTCTCTGCTGGAGCCAGTCCAATCTGGAAGTGCTTCAGAACATCGTCTGTCAATCCGCGTTTGTAGAGATAAGCCCTTGCTTCTTCTCCCATCTTGGTCGTCATGAGGATGGCATGGTAAAAGCGGGCCGCTTCTTCATGCATATCATATAGAGCTTGATAAGGGGAAGCCTGTTGAGGACGAGACTGTACAGGCATAGCCAGTTGAATACCGACGCGCTCTCCTAAGAGCTGAACGGCTTCCATGAAGGACACGCGTTGGTATTCTTCGATGAACTTAAAAACATCTCCTGAACGCCCACATCCAAAACAGTGATAAAACTGCTTGTCTTCCACAACGTTGAAAGAGGGGGTCTTTTCACCATGAAAAGGACAGAGCCCTAAATAGTTCCGTCCAGCCTTTTGTAAAGAAATCACATCACCTATGACTTCCACAATGTTGGCATTGTTTTTGATTTCTTCAATGACTTGCTTGTCAACCATACACAATACCTCCATTTTATCATAGTTTCACGTAAACTAGTATAGCTTATTTCTGAAAAAAAGTAAACCATTTCATACGCTTTCCGTAATTCTCTTTGCCTTATTTTTCCAGATAGAAAGAGGAGATAAAAAACTCAGAAACACTTCCATGCTTCTAAGTTTCTCTTCTCTATTTTTTGATGATTATTTAACTCATCTATTCAAATAATTGATAGTAGTCTGAAATTTTCATCTTAGCTTTTTCTTCTTTATTGAGGTCTTGGATAATACGACCTTCCTTCATGACAATCAGACGATTGCCATACTTCAGTGCATCTTCCATATGGTGGGTAATCATCAAGGCTGTCAGATGATCCTTACTGACAAAGTCATCTGTTAACTCCATCAAAGCAACACTGGTCTTTGGGTCAAGGGCTGCTGTGTGTTCATCCAACAAGAGCAACTCTGGTCGTTTCAAAGTTGCCATCAAGAGACTCAAGGCCTGACGTTGTCCACCTGAAAGAAACTCAATAGGAGTGTCCAGATGTTTTTCAAGACCATTTCCAACCTTTTCAATGGTAGTCTGGAACTCTTCCCTATGGCTTGAAAGCCTTCTAGCAGGAGTCCTCTCTTCTCACCACGAAACTTGGCAATCAAGAGATTTTCCGCCACTGTCATACGGGGAGCCGTACCCATCTTAGGATCCTGAAAGACGCGAGACAAGTACTTAGCCCGCTTTTCAGGTGAAAAATTCGTCACGTCCTCCCCCATGATACGGATATTTCCACTTGTTAAAGGTAAGGTACCTGCAATCGTGTTAAAAAGCGTTGATTTCCCCGCTCCATTTCCCCCTAAGATGGTAATGAAATCATGTTCGAAAATTTCAAGAGAAACATCATTCAGAATGATTTTTTCTTCGTCAAAGCCATTGGTGATGACTTTGGTAGCATTTTTTAATTCTACAATTGCTGTCATTTGCTAAACTTGACTCCTTTCAGGTATTTGCTTTTGAAGGTTGGAATCATGAGGCAAACTGCCAAAATCAAGGCGCTGTACAAACGCAGATAACTTGTATTAAATCCAAGAGCAATCACTCCCCAAACAAGGAACTGATAAGCAATAGATCCTACAACGATGGTCATGAGTCGCTCTGCCAAGGTCAAACTCTTGAACAAAACCTCACCAATAATCAAGCTAGCAAGCCCTACGACAATCACTCCAATTCCTCGGGAAACATCTGCGTATCCTTCTTGTTGAGCAATTAAGGCTCCTGCAAGCGCGATAATCCCATTTGAGAGAACCAAGCCCATGAGTTCCATACGACCCGTATTGATACCAAAGCTACGAGCCATATCGGGATTGTCACCTGTAGCGATGTAGGCCTGACCTAGTTTGGTATCAAGGAAAAAGAGCATGAGACCAATAACAAGAGCTACAAAGATTAATCCAATCAGAAGTTGGTTAAGGTCTGAATCCAAAGGCAAGACATCCTGAATTTGCTTGGTTCCAAGAAGCCCCAGATTGGCACGCCCCATAATCATGAGCATGATGGAATGGCAGGAAGTCATGACCAGAATCCCTGATAAGAGGGTTGGAATGTTTCCTTTGGTATATAAGAGACCTGTCGCCATTCCAGCTAGACAGCCCGCTCCTACAGCGGCTAGGGTCGCTAAGAACGGATTGACTCCCTGTGTTATCAAAGTTACAGCTACTGCTCCCCCTAGTGGGAAAGAGCCCTCAGTCGTCATATCAGGGAAATTCAAAATTCGAAAAGTCATAAAGATTCCCAAACCTAAAATCGCCCAGACCATCCCCTGAGAAATAATGGATACTATCATAATCTTTCACTCATTTCTTTCTTTAGTAAAAATGGGAGGAGATGTGTCCAGCTCCTCCTTTATCTTTATTCAATCACTTGTCCTGCTTCTTTTAGAACGGACTCAGGAATGGTGATACCAAGTTCCTGCGCTAGTTTTTTGTTAATCACTGACTTACCAGTTGAAAAGACATTAACTGGCGTATCAGCTGGTTTTTCACCTTTCAAAACTTTGGCAATCATTTTACCAGTAGCCACTCCAAGATCGTGTTGGTCAACTACTACAGATGCTAATCCACCTGCTTCTACCATGGCAGTAGCACTTGGGTAGATTGGCTTTTTAGCTGTTTGGTTGCTTGAAACAACTGTTGAGAATGCTGATGCGATGGTGTTGTCAATTGGAACCCAAATCGCATCGACCTTGCTTGTCATGACATTAACTGTTGAAGCAATTTCATTTGTTGATGGAACAGCAAATGTTTCGACTGTCAAACCTGCTTTTTCAGCATAAGCCTTGAATTCTTCTACCTGTGTTTTTGAGTTATCTTCGCTACTTGAGTAAAGAGCGCCGATTGTTTTGACATTTGGTGTCAAAGTTTTAATCAATTCCACTTGTTGTTCAGCGGGGTTATGATCTGACACCCCTGTAATGTTGCCACCTGGTTTTTTCAAATCTTTAACCAAGTTAGCACCGATTGGGTCTGTAATAGCAGCCATGATAACTGGTAGGTCTTTTGTAGCACTAGCGAGTCCTTGAGCTGCTGGTGTTGCAATCCCAACGACAAGGTCATTCCCGTTTGCCACCAATTGTTTACTCATGGTTGCAACCTTGCTCTGATCTCCTTCAGAGTTCATAAAGTCGATTTTTACTTGGTCGTCCTTATAGCCTTCTTCAGCTAGTCCATCTTGAATCCCTTGGTAAATCAAGTCCAAGGATGGGTGACTAACAAATTGAAGGACACCAACCTTAGCAACCTTTTGCTCTTCCTTAGCTGCTGGCTTGTTCATTGATGAATAAATCAAGCTAGCTACTACCAATACTGTTAATCCAGCGACAATTCCAATCAAACGTTTATTTTTCATTTTTCTTTCTCCTTAATTCTTTTACCTTAACTTGTTAAATCACATCATCAAGCGATGCCATCGTTTAAATTCCAATATCTTTCCTCCCCATAGAAAAAGTCCTCACACAAAAAACTTGTGTGAGGACGTCGATGCGCGGTGCCACCTCAATTATAGGAAATATTCCTATCGCTCTTTCTCGCAATAACGAGTTGCACTGTAAGGTGTGCTCACCGAATTTTTATGATTTCAAATTCTTAAGTACATTCAGCCCAATTTCATCAATTTCATCTATCTGCTTTCACCAACCACAGACTCTCTAAAAAACTTCAATGATTACTTTCTGAATGTTTAAATTATATCATTTTTCAACTACTTGTCAAGGCTATTTTTAGAATTTTTTAAACAATTCAAAAACTTCCCCTTTATAAAAGAGGAAGTTTGCAGAATATCAGCCTGAATTACGTAAACCAGTTGCAATTCCGTTAATAGTTGTATGGATCAGTTTTTCTTCGTCAGCTGACAATTCGCCGCGACGTTGGCGTTTGATCAACTCCAACTGGATGTAGTTAAGGATATTAAAGTAAGGCATACGATAGTTTAGACTGTCTTTTAGATAAGAGTTTTCTGCCAAGAGTTCGTCATAACCTTCTATAGCTAGAATAACGTCCTTAGTCAACTGCCATTCATCTAAAATAGTGTAGTAGATAGCTTGCACTTCTTCATCTTCACAAAGCTTAGCATATTCAAAAGCAATGTTCATATTAGACTTAGACAAGACCATGTCTACATTGGAAAGCAAAGATTGGAAGAAAGGCCAGTTTTGGTACATATCACGAAGGAACTCGATATTCTTTGGATCTTGATCAATAAACTCTTTAAAGCTTGATCCTACTCCGTACCAGCCAGGGAACATGACACGGCTTTGTGACCATGAGAAGACCCAAGGGATGGCGCGCAAACCGCCAATTTCAGTGATGGTCTTACGAGCTGCTGGACGCGAACCGATATTGAAGCTTGAAATAGCCTTGATTGGACTTGATTCAAAGAAATAGTCATAGAAATGTTCATTTCCAAAGACCAAATCACGGTAGATATCATAACTACGGTCTACTACTTGGTCCATGATGGCTTCGTAACGATTTGACGTATTGGTATCACTCTTCTTCTTGGTAATCATACGGTTAATGGCTGCAGAAACCAGCATTTCAAGGTTGTAATAAGCAGCGTCTTTGTTACCGTATTTATTTCCAATCACTTCTCCCTGCTCAGTCAGACGGATACGATCCTTGATAGACTTGAGTGGTTGAGACGTAATAGCTTCATAAGTTGGTCCACCACCACGACCCACAGTACCACCACGACCATGGAAGAAAGTAACCTTAACGCCAAATTCATCCCCAATAGCAGTCAGTTGTTGTTGCGCTTTATAGAGGGTCCAACATGATGATAGATAACCACCATCCTTGTTACTATCAGAGTAGCCAAGCATGATTTCTTGGTAGTTGTCTTTTGAAGCAATCCATTTTTTAGCCAAAGGAAGAGAGAAATATCTTCTCATGGTTTCTTCTGAGTGATCCAAATCTTCAATCGTTTCAAAGAGGGGAACAATCTGAACGCGGGCTTTTTGGGCATCCACCAAGCCGACTTCCTTAAGCATAATGGCTAGTTCGAGCATATCGGATACACTGGTTGCGTGCGAAATGATGGTTTGACGAATGACGTTTTCACCCAGTTTATCCTTCAACTTACGCGCAGCTTTAAAGATAGAGAGTTCTTTTTCAAGCAGTTCTGACTTTTCAGCATGAGTCGCTGAGAGGATGCGAGGATCTTCTTCCAACTCTTTTAAGAGGAGGGCGCATTTTTCATCTTCAGATAGGTCGCTATAGTGATCATTGATACCAGCAGATGCAAGCAATTCAGCCACACAGGCTTCGTGAACACTAGAATCTTGGCGCATATCAATAGAAGCAAGATAGAAACCAAAGATTTCGACAGCTTGCATCAACTCGACAAATTCTCCTGAAATCAGGTATTCCCCTTTGTTTTCAAGGAGAGAATCGCGAATGGCCAACAAATCTTGATAAAATTCATCTGCAGTGGCATATCTAGGCTGAAGGTCCTTGTCTTCAATCAAATAAGCATTGGTTGCCTGCATCTTAGCTTGGATGTCAAAGAGGGCACGGCGATAGAGTTCTTTTTCACGATAAATAGAGTTGTCTTGTGACTTCAGCGCCATCTCACGAACCTTGTCGCTGACATTCACGATGCTGGTTGAAAGTGAAAATTCACGGTAAAGATTATAAATCTTTTCATCATAGTAGTTCATGATGACTTCGCACTGAGTCAAGGCTGATTTGTTAAGAGTTTCCGCAGTTACGAAAGGATTTCCATCACGGTCTCCTCCGATCCACATCCCCATGGTAATTGGTTTTGGATGTTGGAGATCAATACCTTGTTCTTTAGCTAGTTTCTTATACTCAGCTGTCAAACGTGGAACAGCATTCAGGAAAGAACTTTGGTAATACTCCATCACGTTGGTGATTTCGTTGGTTACTTTCAATTTCTTCTCACGAATCATGTCCGTTTGCATGATAATTTCAATGTAACGACGGAGATCCGTGTGCCATTTTTCTTTATTAATCAAGCCGAGTTTGACATCACGGTACTTGCGTAAAAGCGTATGGATATGGTTAGTCAAATCCAGCATACTCTTGCGTTGTACTTGCGTTGGATGGGCGGTCAAGACAGGAACGACATTTAACTTTTCTAAAATTTCGGCTGCATTTTCTTTTTCAGCTACCATCTTAATCGTTGTAGATAGTTTCCCTAGATAGTCTTGGTCCACATTGTTTTGGTGATTGATTTCATAGGCCAAATCCACATCCTCAGAGATATTAATCAAAAGTGGAAGGATAGAGAAATAGCGTGAAATGTAAATCATTTCTTCATTCGAAAGACTGGTCACTAGGTCATTTAACCCTTGATAATTCTCGCTAGTTGATAATTCCTTCAACTGGATAATCTTTTCAAAGGTTTCTGGCGCTAGCATATTTTTTGTGATATCTTCTAATAGCTCCGTCAGAATCAAGACTTCTTCTTGGACGACTGCTTTATTACTATAGTTTTCTAATTTTTGAAGAGACATATACTTTCCTTTCCATTCAATCCTTACAGATTTTCATCGGTTTGATTCTCGTATTCTCTGATAAGTTTGGCACGTTTTTCACTGGCATCAATGTTCAGTACAAGCGCGATGGCTACAGATAATACTAGGAGACTGTTCCCACCTTGTGAAAGGAAGGGGAAGGTTACCCCTGTTGAAGGAATCAGCCCTGAAATCCCACCGATATTGACAAAGACCTGAACAAGGATCATCCCTCCGACACCAATAGCAACCATAGAGTTAAAGGGGTCCTTTGCTCGAATACCAACCAAGATGATTCGCAAAATCAAGAAGAAGAGTAAAGCCAAAATCATACTGGCTCCAACGAATCCAAACTCTTCGATGACAATCGAAAAGACAAAATCCGTATGGGCTTCTGGCAGATAACCACGCTTCTCAATAGAATTTCCCAGTCCCAGTCCGAACCAGCCTCCATTTACCATGGCATAGTAGGAATTTGCGAGCTGGTGTCCTGCCCCCGCCAAGTCATTAAAGGGATTAAAGAAGGCGCTAAAACGTTTAGCAACGTAACCAAATACAGGAATTTGAGAGAACTTTTCAACCCCAACAAAGCGAATGACAGACAAGACTAACATTGAGCTCCCTGCCAAGAGAGCCAGAATGGTCGAGAACCAACGATAGGCGATCCCACTAACCGTATACATGATGAGCGCCACCAAGACCAAGATGGTCGCATTTCCCAAGTCTGGAAAAATTCCCAAGCTACCAATCAGAACTAGCAGAACAAAACGCCAGTCGTTAAAAGCTCGAGGTAGCCACTGATTCTGTGTCAAAACCTGGAAGTCATAAACCGCAATCTCATCTTGTTGTTTTGAAAATCGATGTGCCAGGTACCAGATGATGATAATCTTAAGGTACTCTGCAGGCTGAATCGTTACAGGTCCTACAGAGATCCATCCGTATGCTCCATTGACAGGTGTTCCGACCAGTCGCGCCAGAGCTAAAAGAACCATCTCCACAATCATTACGATAAAGATGAGACGACCGTTTCTTAGGAAACCTAATTTTAATTTATAGATTAAGGCAATCAGAATCAAACTAGCTATCCAGAAGATCCCCTGGTTACGCACCAATTGAAAGGCACTTTTTCCTTCTTCGATCAAGGTTGCACTCGTTGTCGAATATACCACAATCAGCCCCAAAATCGATAAAAGGAAGTAAGGAATCAAAATGGAATAGTTTAGTAGGTGCCTTTTACTAATTTTCATATTTCACCACTCTAATAGGAACAGACGCTTCTGTTCCCAATTCCGTTTTATTTTCTAGTTTTGATTGCTATTATACCACTTTTTCAGAAAGAAAAAAACTCTTATCCTTTAATCCTTCGAATTTTACTCATTTTCTAGTTTCAAGCATAAAAAATACAAACCTCTTTTGAGATTTGTATTTTAAGTTCTTAGTTAGATGAAGAGCTGCTGCTTGAGCTTGAGTCACCACCACCGATGTATTGGGTGAAGATATTTTGGAAGGCTTGGTCTTTAACCTTGATGTTTGCTGCTTGCAATTCTTTACCAATTACTCCTTGAACAAAGGCAGAATCATTTTGTTTTTGAGTCAAGATGATGGTCTTCAATTTTTCTTTGTAATCCTCTATATTAGAAGATTTTTCTGTCTTCTTCGTTACTTTGATGATGTAGAACTGATTGCTGTATGCTTGTGTTCCAGTAGCTGTAATCACATCAGAAATACCATTCACATCCAAGGCAAAGGCTGCTTTTTTGACTTGTTCTGGAAGTTCTGTAGAAGCAGAGTCAAAAGTGATTTCGCCACCATTTTCTTTTGTTTTATCGTCGTTAGAGTATTCTTTAGCAAGCTGGGCAAAATCCGCTCCTTCTGCTTTAGCTTTCTCAAGCACTTCTTTTGCCTTGTCTTCATTATCCAATCGGATGATTTGAGCCGTTACATCTGGTGTGTAAGACTCAAAAGCTTTTTGGTAAGCTTCGTCTGTCAACTCGCTCTCAGCGGCCTTCTTAACAGCCAATTCAACCAATTTGCTGGTACGAATTTGTGCTTTACGAGTCTCAGGTGTCATACCTGCACGTTGAAGCACGCTGTTGTAGCTATCGCCGTATTTCTTTTGTTCTTCAGCAACGGCGTCATCCACATCTTTATCCGTTACCTCTGATCCATATTGTTGTTCAAATACTTTTTGGATGGTCATATTGAGCAAGACTTGTTGCGCAGTTGGATTGTTCTTAACTTCTTCAAAGAATTGATGTTCTGTAATCACATCGCCCTTCATGCTGATCAAATCTTTTCCTTCAGAACTGTTTGAACAAGCTGCAAGTGTTGCTACTGATAAAAGTGTGATGGCTCCTGCCATAAGTTTTTTCTTCATGTTTACTCCTTTTTCTAAAAACGTCGAAATTTTCTCTAGACCGACTCAATCATTATACCATATTTTAAAGCAGATAACTTAAATAAGACTAAAAATACTAGCTTTTAAATTTTTTACGATTCCAGTTTTTCTTATTCCAAAAAGAACCTGAACAATGGTTCAAGTTCTTGTTTATCGTATGTTAATTTTTTAGTGACGTCCTTTGTAAGTTAGACCTGCTAAGCCAAGACTTGCTAGGAGAAGACCTACTAGAGAAAGTGAAGAACTTTGTTCACCCGTGTTTGGAAGAGCTGGAGTTTCTTTTTTCGACGTAGGTTTGTCAGCTTTAGAGTTTGAAGTTTGCCCAACAGGTTTGACAGGAGCTGTTGGAGCAGTATTCGAATTAGTTTGCGGTTTAAGCTCTGGCTTAACTTCTGGTTTAGAAGTATCAGAAGGTTTAGGTGCCGGTTTTACTTCTGGTCTCGGAGTTTCTGAAGGCTTAGGTGCCGGTTTTACTTCTGGTTTTGAAGTATCAGAAGGTTTAGGTTCTGGCTTAACTTCTGGTTTTGGTGTCTCTGAAGGTTTAGGTTCTGGCTTAACTTCTGGTTTTGGTGTCTCTGAAGGCTTAGTTTCAGGCTTAACTTCTGGTTTCGGAGTTTCTGAAGGTTTAGGCTCAGGTGTCACTTCTGGTTTCGGGGTTTCTGAAGGCTTAGTTTCCGGTTTCACCTCTGGTTTCGGAGTATCAAAAGGTTTAGTTTCCGGTTTCACTTCTGGTTTCGGAGTTTCTGAAGGCTTGACATCCGCATCTAACTTTCTATATCTTAGGTAGCCCTCCCTATACCCATCATCAGCACCGTAAAAGTATGTGCTTACTATATCATATGTCAAGTTATAGCCTGGCATCCATGAAAAGTTCGATACCACTTGATATCCTTCAATATCCTTGTGGATATTTATAGACTCACCAGGGTTCAGAACTCCGGTCTCCATAGATGCTATTTCCCTGCTATGCTCATCTAAATACCTAATACGGTATTTGATTGGCTCCTGTTCTTTAGCTTCAGTGTCAGGCTTTTCTGACGGTTTCACCTCTGGTTTCGGAGTATCAAAAGGTTTAGTTTCCGGTTTCACTTCTGGTTTTGGAGTTTCTGAAGGCTTGACATCCGCATCTAATTTCTTATAGTCTAAATAAAAACCTTTATAACCATCTGGATCACCGTGGAAATACGTAGCTACCATATCGTAGGTCGCCTCATAGTTTGGCATCCAGCTATCCTTTGAGGTCACCTCATAACCATCAATATCTTTATAAACATTGACCGTTTCGCCAGGGTTTATAACCCCAGTTTTTTTAGCAGTGATTTCTTCCCCCGTCTCTCCATCATAATAAGAGATACGGTATTTTAACGGCTCTTGCTGTTCTTCAGCTTTTACAACAGTATACCCAAAAATAGGTGTATCAATCAAAGCTGGCGCAACAACACCAAGAGCTGCAACGGAAAGCAAAGAAATACCAAATTTGGTTACTTTATTCGTTTTCATCATTTCCTCCTTAGGAATGTAGAATTACTTTTTAAGGTATGCAAATACTACAAAAGGCCTAATTTTTGATTTAGTATTTCGTAAAGTTCTCCTCAACCACTTGAGCGACAAGGGTTTTGGTGTATCGCCTAAGGACCGTTTGGCGAAACATTCAAAATAACAATATGAATATTTCAGAAAATACGAATTTAACAAGGTTTTGAGCCTGTGTTGGATTTGTATTTTTTTTGTTTTTTAAGTGTATCGTTTAACGGTCGTTAATCGAAACATATTTACGCTTTCATTGTAGCATTTTGTCTGGTTTTTAGCAAGAATTTTGCGAAACTTTTTTTCGATTGTTGGCCACATCGTTGCGTTCCAAGACTTTATAGATGGTTGAGGTCGAAATTCGTTCTGTTTTTGCTATTGTTCTGATGCTTGTTCCCCCTGCCAAATACTGCTCAATAATTCTCTCCTCCTTCTCTTTAGAAATTCGCTTGGCGCCTAGTTTGACGCCTTTTTCCTTGGCTATACGAAGTCCTTCACGGGTACGAAATCGCAAGTTTTCCAGCTCACTTTCTGCCACAAATCCTAAAATCATACAAAGTAACCTACCAATGAGCGAATCGGTTTCCAACTTTTCATGCAAGCTGACTAGCTGAATATCCGAATCATTAAATTGTTCAATTAGTTCTAGCAATTTGAACATGGAGCGAGTCAGGCGATCTAACTTATAGATAGTAAAAGTGACCTGCTTCCCTTTCTTTGAAAGATCACAAGCCAATTTTAAGGCCTTTTCGAGTTCTGGGCGTGCATTGTTGGAACCAGATTCACGTTCGATAAAGAGCTGGTCACAATGCTTGAGAGCATCGATTTGCACCTCTAAGCCCAAATCTTGCTTGTGGGTTGAAACGCGTGCATAGCCAATATTGATGATGTTTTGAGACATAAAAATCCTCCTGTTTTTGATACAGAAGGATTATACGATTTTTAATATTATTCCATTTCTGGTAAGGTTACATTTTCCACATTCTTTCGTAGCATGAGAATGCCGTCCCCAAGTGGAACTAGAGTCGCTGTTAGACCTGGATTGTCCAACGTTGCGTCGAACAGTCTTTGCAAACCACGGTAAATGGTTCGTTGACCACGGCGGACTTCCATGATGTCCTTGGCAACATCTCCTCCTTGGAAAATATCATCCAAGACCACCACTCCACCAACTTCCAAATGTTTAAGGATTTCAGGTAGAAAGACGATATACTTGGACTTGGCCGAGTCCATAAAGACAAAATCATAAGTTTCTGTCAGACTAGATAAAACATCGACTGCATCTCCCTCTAGTAGGGTGATTTGCTTGCGGCTGTCAAACTGAGCAAAGTTTTCCTTGGCAAAGCCGATCATCTCAGGATTACGGTCAATGGTTGTAATCTTAGCATTTGGCGCATGTTCCGCCATCAAAAGGGCTGAAAAACCGATAGCTGTCCCAATTTCCAAAATGTTCTTGGGCTGTATGGTCTCCATGAGAAATCGAAAGTAAGCGACCGTTTCATGGGGAATAATAGGAATGTTTTCCTTGCGAGCGAAGGTCTCCAATTCTTTCAAGGAACCTGTCACCTGCTTTTGACGCTGGCGCATGAGTTCTACGATTTCTTCCTTGACGACGGGACGTCGCATATTGTGATTGGCATTTTTACTATAGGACTCTACCATCTTAAGCTAGTCCCAATTTTTCAACAAGGGCTTCAAACTCGTTCAAGCGACGTTCAAAGACTGCAAAGGCATCGTTGAGATAGTCTTCCTTCTCCATATCCACACCCGCTTTTCTCATGACATTGAGCGGATAGTCTGACTTACCAGCCTTGAGGTAGTCGATATAGCGGTCACGGTCTTCTTGACTACCATGGACAATCTTCTCAGCCAAGGCTGAAGCGGCTGCAAAACCTGTCGAATACTGATAAACATAGTAGTTATAGTAGAAGTGTGGAATGCGTGCCCACTCGTATTGGATCTGAGGATTGTCTTCCTTGCTGAGTCCATAGTACTCTTGGTTCAGGTCAGCGTAGAGCTTATTGAGGAAATCACTTGTCAAGACTTCTCCATTTTGGTCTGCTTGGTGGATGGCATGTTCAAACTCAGCGAATTGAGTTTGGCGGAAGACTGTTCCACGGAAACCGTCTAGGAAGTTATTGAGAATAGCAAAGCGTGTTGCATCGTCTTCTACTTCTTCCAACAATTTCTCTGTCAAGATATTTTCGTTTGTGGTTGAGGCAATCTCCGCCAAGAAGATAGAGTAATCCCCATAAACATAAGGCTGGGTTTCTCGAGTATAGCTCGAGTGCATACTGTGACCCGTTTCGTGGACAAGGGTAAAGAGATTGTCTAGATTGTCCTGCCAGTTTAAAAGCATAAAGGCATTGGTATCATAAGAACCACCAGAGTAGGCACCAGAACGCTTGCCTTGATTTTCATAGACATCAATCCAACGCTCGCTGAAGGCACGTTTGACACGGCTCAAGTAGTCGTCACCTAAAACCGCCAAAGCTTCTTCTGCCTTTTTCAAGGCTTCCTCGTAGGTAAAGCTATAATCTACTGACGAAAGTGGTGTGTAGACATCATACATCTTGAGATCTGAAATCCCCAAGATTTTAGAACGAAGGTTAAGGTAACGATGCAAAAGTGGCAAATGCTTGCGAACTGCTGCTACTAGATTGTCATAGACACTTTCTGGAACAAAGTTTGCTGCGAGGGCTGCATGGCGAGCACTCTTATAGTTGCGAACTTTTGCTCGGTAGTTTTGCACCTTAACATTTGTCTGCAAAGTCTTAGCGTAAGTGTGTTGGAATTGCTCATATGTCGCATAAAGGGCTTCATAGGCACCACGACGCACTTCACGGTTTTTAGACTCCATCAAACGGATGTAAGTACCGTGTGAGAGTTGCACTTCATTGCCTTCGTCATCAAAGACATATGGGAAGCTAATATCCGCATTGTCCAAGATGGCGAAAGTTTCACTAGCAGCGCCAAAGATTTCTCCTGCTCCAGCAAGCAATTCTTCCTCACGTTGCGAAAGAACATGGTCTTTCTTTTGCAAGAGCTTGTCAAAAAAGTGCTTGTAAACTTGGAGTTTTGGTTGAGCTTCTAGGAAGGCCGCATACTGCTCTTCGCTAATCTCCATAAACTCAGGTTCATAGAATGAAAAGGCTTGTTCTAACTGACTGTATAGGGTCATTGCCTTGGCATAGTACTCTTGATACTTGGCCTCACGCGTGTCCTGGTCATTTTTCATATGTGCATAGACATAAAGCTTTTCAACTTGGCGTTCCAAGTCAAGTGAGAATTCTGTGATCTCAAGCAAACTGTCTGCGCTGTCCAAAAGATGTCCCTCATACTGAGATGCTGTTTGTACTTTTTCAGTTAAATCTTTCAAGGCTTCTTCCCAAGCCTGGTCTGTTGGGTAGATTGTCGAAAGATCCCATGTATCTTTTTCATTTATTTCATGTCGTTGTAATACCATAAGATTCCTCCATCCTTTCTATTTTACCACATTTTTTGAGAAATATAAGTGATAAAAGGCTGGTGGGTAGAGCTTTTGGCGATTATTTTTCGGATTTTTTTGATAGTAAGCCTGAAAATTTCTATAATAGCTAGTCAAATCTTGATTAATTTGACAAAAATCTCCTGATTCAATTGGTCTGACTTGGGGATACCAGTCGTCCAGTTGACGGTTTAATAGATTATCTCCTTGATGATAAGCTTCCTCCTGCTTCTTCATCCAGTAAGGCGTTTGGTAGTACAACTGCTGACGAATGTAGTGACAGATAGTGGAATCTTGAGAAACTGTAAGACTAGCTAGCTTTTGTTTTTGATAAGGAAATCGTAGAATTTCCAAGAGATTTCCTTGACCATAGGGAAATTCTTTGACCTGAAAATGAAGCTTGCCACGTAGGTCCTGATGTAAAAGGTATTTAAGTCTCAAAACTTGCTTTTTAAAATCTAGTTCCCAAACATAGAATCCCATATTTTGACTAAAATAGAGAAATCCCCTTTGCAGTTGTGTTAATCGCTCCTTTAACCAGAGTTTTTCTCCCAGTAGCCAGATAACTTGGTAGCCTTGACTACGGTATCCTTGACTTCTGTCGCCTAAAAGCTTTTGAGACAAGGGACTGCACTGAACCTCCAGTGCTAGTTTCTCATTGACAAGAACATCCGCTATCTGCTGAATATCGGGCAAACTATATTCTAAGGCGACCTGACTGTCCTTCTTGACCCAGTGATAAAGGGCCTCTTTGTTGCCTAAGTGTTCTGGACTTTCATTTTCAAAAATGGCAATACAATCTCTTAACCTTTCATGGGCAAAGTGTGTTCGAATGCTCTGTCCTTGGCGTAATCGTAGGCCGCCCCCACAGGCTGGACAAGTATAGGCTTGCTTGGTCACATCTTTTTCAAGGGCATTCACCAAATTCCCCTTGGCATCTCTAGCTACAAACATGGTCTACCTCCTTTTCTCATTTATTCGAAAAAGAAGTGAAAAAGACTGGAATTCCAGCCTTTCATAATACTATTTCTTATCTTTTTTGTCTCTTAGAATATTTTTTTAGCATGGGAATGAGATTGGAAATCTGCTCACTTCTAATGACCAGCACGCCGTATTCTTGGCAGCGATTGGCATAAGCTGGATTGATTTTTCCCGTACAAACAATCAACTTGAGGCAACTCTCTCCAGCAAAATGATTGGCGTAGACTTCTAGTTCGTTGATGGCTTCAACTGATAAATCTGTCATTTTGCAGGAGATGAAGGTAATCGAGCGGCCCTTTCTCAGAATGACATCAATCTCATTTTGGACATTATCCGCCTCTGGAAAGATGCCATTCCAATCAATCTCACCACCTATCATGCACTCATCAAACAGCTGAGATTCAAGCGCCAAGAGATAGAGATATACCTCTAAAATATGCCCCTTGTTGCGACAAAAGACCTGAGCTTCTTGACTTGGAAAACTGTAAGCTACTCGTTTTTTGTCCTCACTTTCAATACAAAGCATCCCCGCTTTCACAAGTAAGGGGACAAGGGATTCTGGATAGTGATAATACTTGCCGTTGTTTTCCAGGATCTTTTCGGTTTCAGTATGCAGGTCATTGGTCTTAGCTAGAGAGAAAAATTGGGTTACTTGATACCAGTGGGCAGGATTGGCAATGGCAGAGCTGGCTAGTTTTTTAATAGCCGCAATTTGCTGAGCTGAGTGGATAGGGCGTTTTGATTTGAGCATTTTTCCACCACGCAAGGCTATCAACTGTTGGATGCTTAGGGTTGGAATGTCCAAACCTTCTTTTTCCAGCTGGCCAGCTACCCACTTGTATTGTTTTCCTCGTTCAACATCCATAGCAACGATGGGGAAGTGGCGATCCAAGCCATATTGATAGAGAGAAATTGCCAATAACGAATCACCACCAAAGACATCAAGGATTACATGGTCAAAGTCTGCTAAACAATAATCTAACTGGTCTGTTAATTGTTCTAAAGATAGCTGACGAAAGGTCACTCGTTGGATATGGGGGACTTCTTCTAGGATAAACTGACGGAGAGAGATTTTTTCATTATTGCTTATTTTCGTCAAAGAAAGGAAGAGAATCTCGTCACAATCACTGACAAAAGCTTGGTAGACATTCTTTTCCAATACATGCCGATCATACAGTTCCACTAAAAGACTCGTCATTGGACCACCTCCATCATCTACACTTTCTTAAGCCGATAGAAAAAATAACACAGCTCTACTGCTCACATTTCCTACTTCTAGTATAGCATAAAATCCTGCTCTCCCCAATCAACCAACGCAAACAAAAACGAATAGAAACCTTGCAAAGTGTTCTCTATTCGCTGGTATAGGTTTGATTTACTTGATTTTTTTAGCTAGCATGGTCGCAAAGCGTAGTTGAATGCGATTACCATTTTCATCACGACGGTGCAGATGTCCTGGGTTTTCATTATACTTGACCAATTCCCAATCCTTGTAGTAGTCGGCCAGCTCCCCTTCTTTAAAGATGAATGGGAAATTCACTGAGCAAGGATAATCCTCTGTATCCATGGCACAGACGATAAGATTATAGCCACCGACCGTGGTATGCTCCTGCATATTTTGGATAATAGCTGGAATGCGGTCTGCTTGAAGGAACATGAGAACAACTGTCGATACGATGAAATCATAGTCTTGGCTAATGCTGGCTGAATTGATATCATAAAGTCCGACAGGCATGTCTAGATCCTCTTGCTCTACGATGCTTTGCAAGATTTCAAGGGACAATTCATTTTGATCCACAGCTGTCACATCAAAACCATTCTGTGCAAGAAAGAGAGAGTTACGGCCTTGACCACAACCCAAATCCAAGGCTCTTCCTGGTTTCACCGTCTGCATGGCCTCTAGGACCTCTGAATGGACTGGATTGGTCTGGTATTTCTTAGGGAAATAATCCTCAGGTTTACAATAAAATTCCAAGTACCATTCTACATCATCTGTCGCAGCCTCCACTCGGTGCCAGGCTTGCGGTTGTGCCATAGGGTTGTCTGCACCTGCCTCAAAGAGGTGCTCAGCTAGAACCTCACCATCTTCAGTCAACTCAATAAACTTGAGTGCCCCCTTCAAGACAGTAATTTTTCCCCAAGTGCCGACTTTAGTATTGTGCTTTTGCTGGACAGCTTCTGGCATGGTCTGTTTATTCCACAGGGGCATCCGTTTATAGGCAATTAATTTTTCCATTTTACTTCCTCTTCTTAACACTGGTTGACAGCTTTCATCACACGCGCGATGTCGCGGTTTTGTTCACGTCGCTTGATCGACTCCCGTTTGTCATAGTCATGTTTCCCTTTGGCAAGTCCTAAAAGAAGCTTGGCATAACCATCTTTTATATAGACTTTGAGGGGTACAAGGGTCATTCCTGTCCCTTTGGTCTCTTGTTCCAGTTTTTGAATTTGCTTCTTATGGAGTAGAAGTTTGCGACGGCGTTCAGGTTCCTGGTTCCAGATATTGCCCTCTTCGTAAGGGGCGATATGAACATTGCTCAGCCAGACTTCCCCATTTTTTACTTGGGCAAAGCCGTCCTTGAGATTGATTCGAGCAGCTCGAACACTCTTGATTTCGGTTCCAGTCAGGACCATCCCTGCCTCTAGCGTATCTACGATTGTATAGTCGTGGTGCGCTTTTTTATTTTGTGCGACGACCTTTCCCTCGCCCTTTGCCATGCTTGGCTCCTTTCTTAGCTACTTCCTTATAAAAAGGTTTCTTGCCTTTTTTCTTTTTATCTTTTTGTGAATGCTTGTGCTTATCATTTGAGCGCCCTGATTTTCTCTTGTCTTCCTTCTTATCCGAACGACGACTTGAACCTCGACTTCTGTCCTTGCGCCCAGCTTGTTTCAAGCCTTTTTCGATGACATCAAACTCACTTGGAATATAAGAGAAGTCAATCTCACCTGTCATCTTATCCGCTCTTTCAACTCGAATGCGAATTTGCTGTCCTACACGGAAAGTTATTCCTGATTTCTCCCCACGAAGAGTCAAATCACGCTCGTTAAAATGATAAAACTCAGGCAGATTAGTGATGTGAATCAAACCTTCGACTGTATTTGGCAATTCAACAAAAAGACCGAATTTGACGATGCTTGATACAACAGCATCATACTCTTCACCAACGTATTCTTCCATGTACTCAGCTTTTTTCATAGCCTCGACTTCACGCTCCGCCTCAATGGCACGACGTTCACGGTTGGAAGACTGAGTTGCAATCTCTGGAATCACTCGTTCAAAATGCTCTGCTACTTCCTTAGAACGGCCGTAATCCCGAATCATACGGTGGACAAGAAGGTCCGGATAACGGCGAATAGGGCTGGTAAAGTGAGTGTAATAATCAGCAGCAAGACCATAGTGACCGTGATTATGCTCTGAATAGCGAGCCTGCTGCATGGATCGGAGAAGCATCATGGACAATACATCCGCATAGGGTTCTCCCTCAACAGCACGCATGATGTCTTGAAGCGCCTCCTGGCTAATCTCACTGGCAGTCCCATAAATCCGCAAACCAAAGCTCGAAGCATAATCAATAAACTTCTGAACTTTTTCAGCCTTGGGCTCCTCGTGAATCCGATAAATGAAAGGAAGATCCAGCTTGCTAAAGTGCTCGGCAACCGTTTCATTAGCAATCAACATGAAGGACTCAATCATCCGCTCGGCAACACCACGCTGACGAAGGACGATATCCACAGGCTTGCCTTTTTTATCCACTAAAATCTTAGCTTCACTGGTATCAAAATTGATAGCTCCACGTTTCTCACGCATGTTTTCTAGCCTTTCATGAAGCTTGGCCATGAGCTCGATACTAGGAACAATTTTCTTAAACTCTTGTCTCTTCTCCTCGTCACCAGCTAGGATATCATTGACAGCGCTATAGGTCATACGGAAGCTAGTCTTAATGACCGTTTGTGTGATGGTGTAGTTGACTACACGACCATGTTTATCAATTTCCATAATAGCTGACTGGGTTAAGCGATCTACTTGAGGATTGAGAGAGCAGATACCATTTGACAAACGCTCTGGAAGCATTGGGACCACACGGTCTGTCACGTAGACAGAAGTCGCGCGGTTAAGGGCTTCCTTGTCAAGGGCAGAACCCTCCGTCACATAGTAGGAAACATCTGCAATGTGAACTCCGAGTTCTAGATTTCCATTTTTCAAAGGCTTGATGTGAACTGCATCGTCCAAGTCCTTGGCATCCGCGCCGTCAATGGTAAAAGTAAGCTCATCTCTTAAATCAAGACGGCCTTCCATATCCTTTTGAGACGGAGCATCTGGTACACTTTCCGCCTCCCTGAGAACAGTTTCTGGAAATTCTGAGACAATATCCATGGATTCCAAGACTTCAAGAACGTCAATCCCAGCATCAGTCGAGTGTCCCACCACGTCCAGCACACTAGCGACAAAGAAATCATGTTTCTTACTTGGGTATTTGTCGATAAAGACCTTGAGAACTTCAGTACCTTCCAACTTGATAGCTGGTTTCTTCACATAGATTGGCTGGCTAATTTTCTGATTTTTTGAACGGATGTAGCCCGCATACTTGGGTTTTTCCTGATCCAGAACGATTTGCCCGACAACTGTCGTCAGACTGTGTTCTAAGATATCAATAATTTTAGCTTCGGCAGCTGTTCCCTTGTTGCGGTCAGCGACTTTCTTAATCACGACCTCAACGGTATCACCATCAATGGCATAGTTGACATCGTTTTTTCCTACAAAAAGATCGTCCTCTTCGCCTTCTAGACTGACAAAGCCAAAGCCGTTTTTATGGGCATGAAAAATCCCTTTGAGGGTGATTTCATGTTTCTTCTTTTGGTCCAGACATAAGCTACCATCATCTTCAAAACGGATCTGGTGCTTTCTTTCCATTAGAGACAGGGTTTTAATCAACTCACGGAAATCCTTGGACCCATCCTTTCCGAGAGCCTGAGCCAGGTCATTTACCGTCACTCGCCCCTTCTCTTGCAAATATTCTTTAATTTTATCTTTCATGTTTTCTTTCTAGATTTTTAAAATTTTTTTGACTGATAACTTTCTAGGTGTCATTAAAAATAAAAATAGCTAAGACCTAGTCTCGCCCATTTCTTATCTACTTGATAATACTGTCAATGCTAAGGCAATGGCTAGCCAGAAAAAGACTAAAATACCTGTCAAACGTTGCATCACAGCTTCAAAACCACGTGCTTTACTACGTTCAAACAAATCACCTGAGCTGGCATCAAATACATTGCTGGATTGGTTCTTAGTTGGTTGCATGAAAATCGCAATCACAATCACAACAGATAATACTAATAAAATGGTTAATAATAGGTTATACATATCAAACTCCTTAAAATCCCTATTATTTTACCATAAATTCTACTTAGATTCAAGATGTAAAGTTACTTTTCTTTCCTTTGGACAATATTTTAACACCTCAATCTTGTCTGGATGGGTTTTGGAGTTCTTACTGGTTAGATAATTCATGCTGCCACAAGAGGAGCACTTGAGATTGATTTTTACTCTCACTAGATTTCCTTTACTTTTAATAATGATCTAAATTGCACTAAGTTACATAAACAACTGAAAGCTACACAGGCTGTTGTCGCATAAAAGACAGCATGGTAGCCCAAATATCCTGCAACTGCGGATCCCGCCATAGGTCCAATCACTCCACCGAGGTAAAAAAAGACTTGGTTGAAGGCGAAAATCCTTGAAATACCTGATTTTGGAGTCATTTTGCTGAGAAGGGCATTGACTCCCGGTATGAGAGCTCCCGTTCCCAAACCGAAAAGAAAACGATACAAGCCAAGTTGAAGGGGGCTGGTCGCATGGGCACAAAGAAGGTAAATGATGACGGAATAAATCTGCGCTGCAACTAACAATCGATGATTCCCTACCTTATCGCCAAGTTTTCCTAGAATTCCAGCACTCATCATGCTAGAAAATCCCATGCTGGATACGATCAATCCTGATACAAAGAGGAGATTCTCAGTCTGCCCTAAGTCCCGCACATAGAGAGCTAGAATGGGACCAATTGATTGAGCTGAAAATTGAATGACAAAGCTCGTCAAAAATAGATTCACTAAAAGCCTAGGATACTTGAAAGAAGAAAATACTTCTTTCGTTGGGATAGCCTTCTCCTTAGCTACTGGTTGAAAATCTTCCTTGATAAAGAAAATAGTTAGGATTGCAGCTAAAAATAAGAAAGTACCTACCAATAAAAAGACATTACGAATGCCAAAAATTTCAGCAATAAAGCCTCCAACAAAGGGACCCGTCAGTGTTCCTGCAACAACACCTGTAGATAGAGTCCCCAGAGCCGCTCCAGACTTATCTTTAGGTACCTGACTAGCGATCAAGGCTGTTGCATTGGGGACAAATCCAGTAAATACACCATTAAGCAAGCGCAGAAAGAGTAGCCAATAGATATTTGGCACGAAGGCCAAACCTCCCATGGTAATGGTCATGGCAAGACCTGCTCGAATCATCATGGGCTTTCGACCATATTTGTCAGCAAGAATACCCCAGATAGGAGAAACTAGAGCTGCTGAAACAGCCGAAACTGAGATGGCTAATCCAGCATAGAAAGCAACCTGGTCTCTTTCAATTCCCAACTGCTCTACAAAGATAGGCATAAAAGGAACGACCAAGGAAATGCTGGCGCCCGTTAAAAAACTACCAAACCAGGCGACACGAAGATTCTCTTTCCAACTAATCTCTTGCACAGCTATCGCCTCCTTCAAGTAACTTCACTACTTGACTCACAAGCTGATCACGACTGCCATTATTATCTAATATATGACTCGCCAATTTTTTCTTTTCTTCTAAAGACCACTGAGCTGCCAGACGGGACTCTGCTACTTTCTTAGAAAGATGATCCCGTTTCATGAAACGTTCCACCTGAACATCACGGTTCACATAGACCAGCCATGTTTCATCAAACCAGGCACTGTAGTCCTGTTCAAAAAGCAGGGGAATATCCATGAAAAAAATCGCTTCTGTCTGAGTCAACTGGTCTCTCAGCGCAGCCAATTCCTCACGAATAATCTTTCCTTGGGTTTGCTTAGACCATTCTTGCTCCTCAGGATTTGAAAAGATGAGACTAGCTAGGAGAGGGCGATTGAGTTCTCCATTTTCAAGGATGATTTCCTGCCCAAAGTGCTGAACTAAGACCTGATAAAGACGACCGCCAGGTCTTTGTAGCTGGTGGACGACTGCGTCAGCATCCACCACTTGAAAGCCTTTTTCTCTTAGAAAATTTGTCACAGTTGACTTACCAGAGGCAATTCCTCCTGTGATTCCGATGATTTTTCCCATCAGCCCTCCTTTGACACTGAGGACAAAAATGAGTACCTCGTCCACCGAGCTGGAATTTCTCAATGAGGGTGCCACAGCGGGAACATGCCTGACCAGTCTTATCATAGACCTGATGAAAATCTTGCATGGTTCCGTCTTCCCCAAAGGCATTGGTATAGGTTCGAATGGTCGAGCCACCTTTTTCAACAGCCTGCCCCAAAACAGCAATGGTCTGGTCATGAATAGCTGTCGCTTCTTCTGCCGTCAAAGTCTGGGAAGGTCTAGCTGGATGAACCTGAGCTCGCCAGAGGACCTCATCTACATAGATATTGCCAAGGCCAGCTACCAAGGTCTGGTCTAAAAGGTGAGATTTGATAGGCTTCTTAGATTTGGCTAGGGCAGCTTGAAAGACCTGCAAATCAAAATCCTGCTCTTTTGGCTCAGGCCTAATTTTTTAGAAACAAAGTAGGCATCCAAAAGGTCGGGTGCCAGCAGTTCCATAGTACCAAACTTGCGTACGTCCTCATAAACAAGCGTTCCTCCATCGTCGAACTCAATGAAAACATGTGCATGCTTGCGTTCAGGAACCTGGTCTGGATAGTAAAAATACTTGCCTTCCATTCGCAGATGCGAAATCAAGACCTTGTCTGTTAGGTAGAAAAGCAAATATTTGCCACGACGTCCCATTGTCTCGATAATCTGACCAGGCACTTCCTTTTGAAACTCGTCCAAATCTGTCTTGATCATCTTAGGATAAGCAATCTCTATACTAGAAATCTTCTTTCCCAAAATTAATTTCTCTAAGCCACGGCGAACGGTTTCAACCTCTGGTAATTCAGGCATAAGTCCTCCTTCTGTAAAAACAAGAAGCAGGCATGAGCCCACCTCTACTTAATATTCTTTCTCATTATAGCCAAAGTCAGCCAAATCTAGCTTTTTATCACGCCAGTTTTTCTTGACCTTGACCCAAGTTTCTAGGAAAACCTTGTCCCCTAGCATGAGTTCGATATCACGACGGGCCATGGTCCCAATTTTCTTGAGCATGGCGCCACCTTTACCGATGATAATACCTTTTTGACTATCACGCTCGACCATGATGGTTGCACGGATATGAACCTTGTCTGTCTCTTCATCCCGCTTCATGGAGTCAACTACCACTGCAACTGAGTGAGGGATTTCTTCACGCGTTAAGTGTAACACTTTTTCACGAATCATCTCTGATACTAGGAAACGTTCTGGGTGATCGGTGATTTGATCTGACGGGAAATATTGGAAACCTTCTTCTAAGTTTTCGCTCAAAATATCGATCAAACGCGAAACATTGTTTCCCTGAAGGGCTGAGATTGGAACAATTTCCTTAAAGTCCATCTGGTTACGGAAGTCATCAATCTGAGCCAAAAGCTGGTCTGGATGAACCTTGTCAATCTTATTCACTACCAGAATCACAGGAACCTTGGCAGCTTTCAGACGCTCGATAATCATGTCGTCGCCCTTACCACGTTGCTCATCAGCTGGCACCATGAATAGAACAGTATCCACTTCACGAAGGTACTGTAGGCAGATTCCACCATGAAATCGCCAAGGGCTGTTTTAGGCTTGTGAATCCCTGGTGTGTCAATAAAGACGATTTGCTCCTTATCCGTAGTGTAAATCCCCATGATTTTATTGCGCGTTGTTTGCGCCTTGTCACTCATAATGGCAATCTTTTGCCCCATAACATGATTTAAAAAAGTTGACTTCCCAACATTGGGACGTCCTAAAATGGCTACAAAGCCTGATTTAAATGTCATAATTTCCTCTTAGTGTTTAAAATAGTATATCCCAAATGCGTGGGAGAAAGATAAGTGCACCTGTCACTGCAGCAAAAAGAGAGACCACCAGCACGGCACCTGCTGCCATGTCCTTGGCTTTCTTTGCCAACATAGAAAAGTGATAGTGACTGGCTAAATCCACTACATTTTCAATAGCAGAGTTAATAATCTCAAATGCTACTACCAAGAAAATGCTCATTAGGAGAAAGAGCCATTCGATCCGTGACACCTGAAAAACAAAACCTGCAAGGACGACTACTAGTGCCGTCACTGCATGTTTGCGCATATTACGTTCGTCCTTGATAGCGGTAAAAATACCTGTCAAAGCAAATTCTAAACTAGATACCAGGTCACGATTTTTCCATTTTCGTTTATTGTCTTGTGAGTCCATAGGCTGTCAAAATTTCTTCTTGTAAACCGAACATCTCCGCTTCTTCTTCCGGAGTGTAGTGATCGTAGCCGTTAATGTGTAAAAAGCCGTGTACTGCCAAGAAGCCCATCTCACGCTCAAAGCTGTGGCCATATTCCTCAGCCTGCTCATGCGCTTTATCGATAGAGATGAACAATTCCCCAATATAGGCATCAAACTCAGACATCATTTCTGCTAATTCAGGATTTTCAAGCAGATCTTCCTCGTCAAAAGTAATGTCCAATTCAGGTTTATACTCAAGGCTAATGACATCTGTCGGACGATCCGTATCACGATACTCAAGGTTAAGTTCATGGCTACGCTCATTGGTCACAAAAGTGACTGCCATCTCCTTGTCTTCTTTTCCTATTTTTTGGGCTGCAAATTCCAAAATTTCTTGGGTTTGTTGCAAGATTTCTTGTGAAACTTGACCAGTTTCATCAACCATTTCAATATACATGTACTTCTCGATTCTCTTTACTTGGCTTTATTATACCATATTTCTATGATTTTATTCTACCTTTTTGATATAATACTATGGAATACAATCACAAGGAGAGAACGATGTCATTTGACGGATTTTTTTTACACCACATGATTGAGGAATTGCGAAGAGAGTTAGTCAATGGTCGCATCCAGAAAATCAATCAACCTTTTGAACAAGAGTTGGTCTTGCAAATCCGCAGCAATCGCCAAAGTCATCGCCTGCTCCTTTCTGCCCATCCCGTATTTGGACGCATTCAGCTAACCCAAACGACCTTTGAAAATCCTGCCCAGCCTTCTACCTTTATCATGGTTTTGAGGAAGTATTTACAAGGTGCCGTGATTGAGTCGATTGAACAAGTCGAAAACGACCGTATCGTGGAGATCACGGTTTCCAATAAAAACGAGATTGGGGATCATATCCAGGCGACTCTCATTATCGAAATCATGGGGAAACACAGTAATATTCTCCTCGTGGATAAAAGCAGCCATAAAATCCTCGAAGTTATTAAACACGTTGGCTTTTCACAAAATAGCTACCGCACCTTGCTTCCAGGATCAACCTATATCGCTCCGCCAAGTACCGAGTCTCTCAATCCTTTTACTGTCAAGGATGAAAAACTCTTTGAAATACTACAAACCCAAGAACTAACAGCAAAAAATCTTCAAAGTCTCTTTCAAGGTCTGGGACGTGATACGGCAAATGAATTGGAAAACATTCTTGTCAGTGATAAACTGCCTACTTTCCGTAACTTTTTCAGTCAAGCAACCAAGCCATGCTTAACAGAGACTTCCTTCAGTCCAGTTCCTTTTACGAACAGTGTAGGAGAGCCTTTTGCCAGCCTTTCTGACTTGCTGGACACCTACTATAAGGACAAGGCTGAACGGGACCGCGTCAAACAGCAAGCCAGCGAACTGATTCGTCGTGTTGAAAATGAACTTCAGAAAAATCGACATAAGCTTAAAAAACAAGAAAAAGAGTTACTAGCGACAGACAATGCTGAGGAATTTCGCCAAAAAGGGGAATTGTTGACAACCTTCCTCCACCAAGTACCTAATGACCAAGACCAGGTTATCCTAGACAACTACTACACCAACCAACCTATCACCATTGCGCTTGATAAGGCACTAACTCCCAGTCAGAATGCCCAACGCTATTTTAAACGTTACCAGAAACTCAAAGAAGCTGTCAAATACCTTACTGAGCTGATTGAAGAAACCAAGGCAACCATTCTCTATCTAGAAAGTGTGGAGACCGTTCTCAACCAAGCTGGGCTGGAGGAAATCGCTGAAATCCGTGAAGAATTGATTCAAACAGGCTTCATTAGAAGACGCCAACGCGAGAAAATTCAGAAACGCAAAAAACCAGAACAGTATCTGGCGAGCGATGGCAAAACCATCATCTATGTCGGTCGAAACAATCTTCAAAATGAAGAGTTGACATTTAAAATGGCTCGCAAGGAAGAACTTTGGTTCCACGCCAAGGACATCCCTGGAAGCCATGTCGTCATCTCAGGAAATCTTAATCCTTCTGATGAAGTCAAGACAGATGCGGCCGAACTAGCTGCCTACTTCTCCAAAGGTCGTCTGTCAAATCTCGTGCAGGTGGATATGATTGAAGTCAAGAAACTCAATAAACCAACTGGTGGTAAACCTGGTTTTGTAACCTACACAGGACAAAAGACCCTCCGCGTTACACCAGACCCAGAAAAAATCGCATCTATGAAAAAATCCTGATTTCAAGTGAAATCAGGATTTTCGTTTACAATTTACTCTGCAATCAAGGTTTCCAAACCAACCTTCATCATATCGGTGAAGGTGTTTTGATTTTCCCAGCCAGTTTTTAATAACTCTCAAAGAGCAAGATTTTGGTCAATAAATGAGATAGTTTTCTCTTTCAAGTAACAAGGTTTTGTTGCTATCTTCTAAAATTCTTTTATAGTCTCAATTTCGAAAAGACTTCCCCAATCTTGCCTTCAATGACCAATGTAGCTTGGCTGTCTTGTGGAATACTGGTTTTATTGATAAGGACCAGATTTGTCCCAGAAAAATAGTTTACTAGGCTAGCTGCAGGATAAACAACCAAGGAAGTCCCACCAATAATCAGCAAGTCTGCTTGCCGAATAGCTTGTGCAGCTTGGCTAAAGACATCCATGTCAAGTGATTCTTCATACAAGGTCACGTCAGGCTTGACCACCTTGCCACAGTCTAAGCAGTGGGGAACAAGTCCCTCAAGGGCCAGAAAAGCAGTTAAGTCATAGAAACGTTGACAACCTAGGCAGTAATTCAGGTCCGCGCTCCCATGCAATTTAAAGACTTTTTGGGAGCCAGCCATTTCATGAAGACTATCGATATTTTGTGTCACAACAGCCTTTAGCTTACCTGTCTTTTCCAAAGCAGCTAGATAAGTATGAGCAGCATTAGGCTTGGCTTCTGGATAAATCAGGTACTTCTTATAAAAGTCAAAAAAATCTTCTGGATAGCGCTCAAACATGGTCCGAGAAACGAGTTGCTCTGCCGTAAAATGACGACCTAACTGATGACTATAAACACCATCTAGTGAACTA
>JXRG01000158.1:0-200 GCA_000831085.1 Streptococcus sp. DBCMS | reverse complement strand
TAGCTACGTTTCTCCGGGTCAAAGAACAGCCAATACCTGAAACACAAATACCATAAACTTAGATAAATTAGCAAAAACCACAGAGTGAAATAGTTGCTAGGTAGCTACGTTTCTCCGGGTCAAAGAACAGCCAATACCTGAAACACAAATACCATAAACTTAGATAAATTAGCAAAAACCACAGAGTGAAATAGTTGCTA
>JXRG01000157.1:0-201 GCA_000831085.1 Streptococcus sp. DBCMS | reverse complement strand
AAAAACTTGGTATGAACTTTCGTTCAAAGCGGGTGACGAGAATCGAACTCGCGACAACAGCTTGGAAGGCTGTAGTTTTACCACTAAACTACACCCGCTAAAATGGGAGTTAACGGGATCGAACCGCTGACCCTCTGCTTGTAAGGCAGATGCTCTCCCAGCTGAGCTAAACTCCCAAAGGTGGAGTCTAGCTCAGCCAAC
>JXRG01000156.1:0-202 GCA_000831085.1 Streptococcus sp. DBCMS | reverse complement strand
CAGCTACAATTCCTAAAAAAAAATAGAAGAAAAAAATGGTCAAAATTAGTGTTTTTTGACTTGACCTATAGTCCGATTTTAGGATATGATTATATTTGTAATTCAGCTACAATTCCTAAAAAAAAATAGAAGAAAAAAATGGTCAAAATTAGTGTTTTTTGACTTGACCTATAGTCCGATTTTAGGATATGATTATATTTGT
>JXRG01000155.1:0-202 GCA_000831085.1 Streptococcus sp. DBCMS | reverse complement strand
TAAGAGATTATTATTAAAAATTGAAACATCTAGTTAATTGAAAAAAAGATAACTAGACGTTACAATAAAACATGTGAATTAGTTTTTTAACATATGAGTGAATTAAGAGATTATTATTAAAAATTGAAACATCTAGTTAATTGAAAAAAAGATAACTAGACGTTACAATAAAACATGTGAATTAGTTTTTTAACATATGAGT
>JXRG01000154.1:0-203 GCA_000831085.1 Streptococcus sp. DBCMS | reverse complement strand
GCTAGATCAGAAAGCTTTAGCTCAAAAGGCTAAGTTCGCCTCAGGATCATCTTCTCGTTCTTTTTTTGGCCCAGTCGCTGCTTGGGACAAAGATAGTGGACCCAGCTAGATCAGAAAGCTTTAGCTCAAAAGGCTAAGTTCGCCTCAGGATCATCTTCTCGTTCTTTTTTTGGCCCAGTCGCTGCTTGGGACAAAGATAGTGG
>JXRG01000153.1:0-204 GCA_000831085.1 Streptococcus sp. DBCMS | reverse complement strand
ACTAAAACCATCTACTAAAAATACCTTGATAGAGTGTGTGAAACCAAAAAGACAAAATTCATAATAATTGGCAAGACATAGGACATTTCTTGATACGGTTTCGGGACTAAAACCATCTACTAAAAATACCTTGATAGAGTGTGTGAAACCAAAAAGACAAAATTCATAATAATTGGCAAGACATAGGACATTTCTTGATACGGT
>JXRG01000152.1:0-204 GCA_000831085.1 Streptococcus sp. DBCMS | reverse complement strand
CTATCGCCACTTCAAGAAGAACTTAAAAAGAGGCTAGGATTTCCCGTAACCTCTTTTCTTTATGCTTTATCCTGCCAAGCACCCATTGGATCCACTGTGCAGCATCTATCGCCACTTCAAGAAGAACTTAAAAAGAGGCTAGGATTTCCCGTAACCTCTTTTCTTTATGCTTTATCCTGCCAAGCACCCATTGGATCCACTGTG
>JXRG01000151.1:0-206 GCA_000831085.1 Streptococcus sp. DBCMS | reverse complement strand
GGACGCAACTTCCAAGAAAGAGCGCGTTACCCACCTGCTTATACTGCGCGGCTCAAATACAAAACGTGGATCACCGGTGCCAATACAGCATTCTTGCCTCCTTAGCTGGACGCAACTTCCAAGAAAGAGCGCGTTACCCACCTGCTTATACTGCGCGGCTCAAATACAAAACGTGGATCACCGGTGCCAATACAGCATTCTTGCCT
>JXRG01000150.1:0-206 GCA_000831085.1 Streptococcus sp. DBCMS | reverse complement strand
GGATATAGAGGATGGTTTCTTCTAGTTAAAAATAAAATAAAAACTGAAAACCATTCTCCATCAGTGGCTAGCTTCATTTCCGATCCAAGAAGATGAACTAATTCCTCGGATATAGAGGATGGTTTCTTCTAGTTAAAAATAAAATAAAAACTGAAAACCATTCTCCATCAGTGGCTAGCTTCATTTCCGATCCAAGAAGATGAACT
>JXRG01000015.1:0-57538 GCA_000831085.1 Streptococcus sp. DBCMS | reverse complement strand
CTAGTATATTCATTTTGAAATTTCTTTTGTTTTTCATGAAAATATGATAAAATGATAGCTGTAAAAATTTTTAAGGAGATTCAGATGAAAACAAATACACTTGCTCGCGTAAATGCGATTTTTGGTCTTATTTCAGGTATCGTCTTGCTGTTGGCACCTCTTGTTATGTTTATGATAGCTGTCGGGGCTGCTGCGGCAACGGAGGACTCAGATGCAACAGTTGGGCTATTGACGATTTTTTCAATTATTTTGTCATTGGTAAAAATTGCTGTCTTGGTTTTAGGAATTGTAGCCATTGTTTATTACAAGGACGATGAGCGTGTGACGCCTGCACCGTCTGTTTTGTTTATCGTAGGTGGTTCTGTTGGATTGATCCCATTCTTGGCTGGGTAGGAGGAATTCTGACAATCATTGGTGGATCCCTCTATTTTGGACTTTTGAAAAAATTCGAGATTCAAGAATAATGACTTTTTGTTAGGAATATTTTTAAATAAGAGAAGGCGATTAGCTTCTTTTTTTGTCATCAAGCAGAGGTAAACTTGACAAGATAAATAAGTTTTTACATTCATAAAATTCAAAGCATTTATTTGGGACAAGGACCTTTTTTTATAGTATAATGATGAATGTAAATTACCTATATCAAAATATAATTCTAGTTATTTCCTTGATAGAGGTTGAAAAGTTGAGAGGATTTAGAATGAAAAAGATTTTTGGAGAGAAGCAGCATCGTTTCTCCTTACGAAAATTAGCAATTGGACTTGTATCAGCTTCGATTTCAAGCCTATTTTTTGTGTCCATTGCGAGTAGTGGGACTGTATTTGCTCAAGAAAATGTATCTGTTCACTACAAATATGTGACGGATACAGAGCTGAGTAGGCAAGAAAAAGACTTGATTGTCAAGGACATTCCTAAAATTGCGGAAGATAGTGAGAGCACCTATTATCTAGTCTACCGTATGGAAGAGAAAGCCCAGCTAGGTCAGTTGCCCAATACAGGTGGGCAGCATAGCCTTACTAGCGTTTTATCGGGTGGAGTCATGGCTTCGATCGGCCTCCTTATTTTTGTCGTATCGAAAAAGAAAGGCAAAAAGAAAGCTCTATTGAATGTGATTTTGATAACAGGGATGGGTAGTGGTTTGGTTTCTTCGGTTCAGGCTATCGAAAATCAGCTTTTGCTCCAGTACAATCAGGAATACCAATTATCCCAAGGAGATAGTCTGCCTTTGCCACGCACCCTATCGGGTTATACCTACCTAGGCTATATTAAGCAAGACAAGGACGCTAGTTTGCAAGAAACTGCTGCTAGAGGTCAGAAACCAGACTACACGGTTCAACCTCGTTTTCAGACCAATGAAGGTGGGCAAAAGGCAGGAGATGAGCAGAAAGCTACCTCTCCTACAACGCCTGCTGAGAAGCCAATCCCTTCTCAAGATTCATCCAATCAAAATCCGTCTGGTCTTGCTAGTGTAGATCCTCAAGACGAAGTCTTGGCTGGTCGCGTGAACAAACCAGAGCTCCTATACAAAGACCAAGAGATTGTAACCAAACTAGACTTTTCAGAAGTGGTTCAAGAAAATCCCGAACTAGCAGAGGGAACCATTCGTGTCAAACAAGAAGGTCATGCTGGGAAGAAGGTTGAAGTCGTTCGCATTTTCACTGTTGAAAACCAAGAAATTTCCCGAGAAGTTCTCTCGACCAATGTAGAAGAAGCCTTGCCACGTATAGTAGAAAAAGGGACTAAGAAGGCAGTTGTACCGAGTGAAGCATCTCAGTCTGCAAGAAAAGGAGAGCCTGAGACCCAGGCTTCCTTACCAGAATATAAAGGAGAACAAGCGGGAGCGATTGTAGCCCCTGAAACAGCTGAAAAACCAGAATATACAGGCACCCAAGCAGGAGCAGTCGTTGAACCCGAGCAGGTAGCTCCGCAACCTGAGTATCAGGGAACCCAAGCTGGTGCCATCGTCGAGCCAGAACAAGTTGAGCCAGAGGTTGGGGGCGTCCAGTCTGGGGCTTTGGTGGAACCAGAAATGGCTGAGAAACCATCCTATACAGGCGAGCAGTCTGGAGCAATCGTAGAGCCTGAACAGGTGCCACCAACACAAGAGTATACAGAAACTCAAGCGGGAGCGGTTGTTGCCCCTGAGACAACTGAAACACCAGAGTATACAGATACTCAATCAGGTGCTATCGTTGAACCAGAAATCCAGTCTTCCCTACTAGAATATAAAGGTGAGCAAGCAGGAGCCATTGTGGAACCGGAGCAAGTCGCTCCTCTTCCAGAATATACGGGCAATACCGAGCAAGTAAAACCGGAAGCTCCGACAGAAAAACCAAAAGAAAAAGATCCAGAGAAAACGCTTGAGCTAAGAAATGTTTCGGATCTGGAGTTGTATAGTCAGACCAATGGTACTTACAAACAACATGTTTCTTTAGACAGTGTTCCAAAGAATACAGAAACTTACTTTGTCAAGGTTAAATCTTCGGCAGTTAAAGATGTCTATCTACCAGTTTCTTCAATAACGGCAGAAACGAAAAATGGTCAGTCAGTTTATAAAATTACAGCCAAGGCTGAGAAACTCCAGCAAGAGCTAGAAAATAAATATGTCGATAATTTCACCTTCTATCTAGCTAAGAAGGCTACAGAGGAAACGACAACCTTTACTTCCTTTAGCAACCTCGTCAAAGCTATCAAGCAGAATCTCTCTGGAACCTATTATTTAGCAGCTAGCTTGAACGCCAACGAAGTGGAGTTGGATCCTGATGAAAAGTCCTACATCAAGGGTACCTTTACTGGTCAGTTGATCGGTGAAAAAGATGGCAAGCAGTATGCTATTTACAACTTGAAAAAGCCTCTGTTTGAAACTTTGAGTGGCGCTAGAGTAGAAAAATTGAGTCTGAAAAATGTCTCCATTTCAGGGAAAGATGATATCGGTTCACTGGCCTATGAAGCCCAGAATGGTACAAAGATTAAGCAAGTTCATGTCGATGGTGTTCTAGCAGGTGAACGTGGTATCGGTGGTTTGCTGGCTAAGGCGGACCAATCAAGTATCACAGAGAGCAGTTTCAAGGGGAGAATTATCAATACTTATGAAACGACTGCTGCCTACAATATCGGTGGTTTGGTCGGTCATTTGACAGGTGACAAGGCTTTACTTAGTAAGTCAAAAGCGACAGTAGCCATTTCATCCAACACAAATACTTCAGATCAGACTGTAGGTGGTCTTGCAGGTCTAGTAGATCAGGATGCACAGATCCAAGATAGCTATGCTGAAGGTGATATCAACAATGTCAAGCACTTTGGTAGAGTTGCGGGAGTAGCAGGCAATTTGTGGGATCGCACTTCTGGTGATGTAAAGCATGCTGGAAGTTTGACCAATGTCCTCAGTGATGTCAATGTAACCAACGGAAATGCCATTACCGGTTACCACTACAATGGAATGAAGGTGAAGGACACATTCAGCAGCAAGGCCAACAGAGTCTACAATGTCACCTTGGTCAAGGATGAGGTCGTCAGCAAAGAATCTTTTGAAGAAAGAGGAACCATGCTAGATGCTTCCCAGATTGAAAGCAAAAAAGCAGCCATCAATCCTCTCACTCTACCAACAGTGGAGCCTCTCTCAACAAGTGGCAAAAAAGACAGTGATTTTTCTAAGGTGGCTTATTATCAAGCTAAGCGCGCCTTGGCTTATAAGAATATTGAAAAATTGCTACCTTTCTACAACAAGGCAACCATCGTCAAATACGGAAATCTGGTCAATGAGAACAGCCTTTTATATCAAAAAGAACTCTTGTCAGCAGTCATGATGAAGGATAACCAAGTCATCACAGACATTGTTTCTAACAAAGAGACTGCAAACAAACTCTTGCTTCACTACAATGATGATTTATCTGAGAAGCTGGATCTCAAGTACCAGAATGATTTCGCCAAATTAGCAGAATATAGTCTGGGCGATACAGGACTTCTCTATACGCCAAATCAATTCCTGTATGACCAATCTTCTATCATCAAGCAAGTCTTACCTGACTTACAAAAGGTGGACTACCACTCAGAAGCCATCAGAAAGACGCTCGGTATTTCTCCAAACGTTAAGCAAACAGAGCTCTATCTTGAAGACCAGTTCGCCAAAACAAAAGAACAACTGGAAGACAGTTTGAAAAAAATCTTGTCAGCAGATGCTGGACTTGCCGGTGACAACCCAGTCACCAAGGGCTATCTTGTAGATAAAATCAAGCACAACAAGGAAGCTTTGCTACTTGGCTTGACCTATCTGGAACGGTGGTATAACTTTAGCTATGGTCAGGTGAATGTCAAAGACCTAGTTCTGTACCATCTGGACTTCTTTGGTAAGGGAAATGCTTCACCACTAGATGCCCTGATTGAGTTGGGTAAATCTGGCTTTAACAATCTTCTAGCTAAGAATAATGTCGATACTTATGGTATCAGTCTTGCCAGTCAACATGGAACGACAGATTTGTTTAGCACGCTGGAACATTACCGAAAAGTCTTTCTACCAGAGAAAAGCAACAATGACTGGTTTAAATCACAGACCAAGGCTTACATCGTCGAAGAAAAATCCACTATCGAAGAGGTGAAAACAAAGCAAGGACAGACTGGTAGCAAGTATTCTATCGGTGTCTATGACCGCATCACTAGTGCCACATGGAAATACCGCAATATGGTCTTGCCTCTCCTAACCTTGCCAGAGAGATCCGTCTTTGTCATCTCAACTATGTCTAGTCTAGGATTTGGAGCTTATGATCGCTACCGCAATAGCGAGCATAAAGCGGGCAAGGCTCTCAATGATTTTGTAGAAGAAAATGCGCGTGAAACAGCCAAACGTCAGCGAGATCACTACGATTATTGGTATCGTATTTTAGATAATGAGGGACGTGAAAAACTCTATCGTACCATCTTGCTTTATGATGCTTATAAGTCGGCGATGACACAACATCTGGAAAAGCTACAGTAGAGGCTAAGTTTGATAGTTCCAATCCAGCCATGAAGAACTTCTTTGGACCAGTTGGCAATAAGGTAGTACACAACCAGCATGGAGCCTACGCAACAGGGGATGGTGTCTACTATATGTCTTACCGTATGCTTGACAAGGATGGAGCCATTACCTATACCCATGAGATGACCCATGATTCGGATCAGGATATTTACCTTGGCGGCTATGGTCGAAGAAGTGGTTTGGGACCAGAGTTCTTCGCAAAAGGCTTATTGCAAGCCCCTGACCAACCAAGTGACGCAACCATTACCATCAATTCTATCTTGAAACACTCAACATCAGATAGTACAGAAGGATCCCGTCTTCAAGTCTTGGATCCGACAGAGAGATTCCAAAAGGCAGCAGATCTTCAGAACTATGTCCATAACATGTTTGACCTTATCTACATGCTGGAATATCTCGAAGGGCAGTCAATCGTTAATAAACTAAGTGTTTACCAGAAAATGGCGGCTCTCAGAAAAATTGAGAACAAGTATGTAAAAGATCCATCAGATGGAAATGAGGTTTATGCCACTAACGTAGTCAAAGAATTGACAGCAGAAGAGGCGCAAAAATTGACCAGCTTTGAGAGTTTGATTGACCACAACATCTTATCAGCTCGTGAGTACCAGTCTGGCGAGTATGAACGAAATGGCTACTATACGATTAAACTCTTTGCCCCAATCTTTTCAGCTCTCAGCAGTGAGAAAGGAACACCAGGGGACCTTATGGGACGTCGGATCGCTTACGAACTTCTGGCTGCCAAAGGCTTTAAGGATGGAATGGTACCTTATATCTCAAACCAATACGAAGAAGCTGCCAAACAAAAAGGTAAAACCATCAATCTCTATGGTAAAGAACGCGGATTGGTGACAGATGATCTTGTATTGAACAAGGTGTTTGAAGGCAAGTATGCATCTTGGGCTACCTTTAAGAAAGCCATGTATAAAGAACGTGTGGATCAGTTTGAAAACTTGAAGCAAGTGACCTTCAAAGATCCGACAAAACCATGGCCAAGCTATGCGACCAAGACCATCAATAGTGTGACTGAATTGCAGGCCCTCATGGACCAAGCTGTTCTCAAGGATGCAGAAGGCACACGTTGGAGCGACTATAATCCAGAGATTGACAGTGCCGTTCATAAGTTGAAGAGAGCAATCTTCAAGGCTTATCTTGACCAAACAAACGACTTCAGAACCTCTATTTTTAAGAAATAAGGGTTTGAAAATGAAAAGGGAGGATCGACAGATCTTCTCTTTTTATGTCCGGCTGTCTGAAAGCTGGTAGGCGATTTGTTTGTGACTGAGAAGGTCTTTTGTTTCTTGGGGAAATGTGGTAGAATGATAGCTACGAGAGAAGGAGGTTCTTATGGAGAGAGATAGATTGGTTCGACTCAATTGGAGACTGGGTATGCTGGCAGGTATAACCTTGCTTTTGGGACCTGTTCTACGATTTTTGCTATCCTATACTGGGGCCATCATCTATAAAGATCCTTCAAAAATGCTGGTTGTCACGGTTGCCTTTTCCCTGCTCCTGACATTTTTTAAGATTTTGATGATTGCATTAGGTACCTTTATGTTAATCTATTTCGAAGAAGACCAACAACTTCGAATGCTGCCATCTATTTTATTTATCATTGGTGGCGTGCTGGGCTTTCTTTCAGCGACCGAGTGGATAGGAGGATTTCTAATCATTAAAGGTGCTGTTTCTTTTTCTAAATTTTTGAAAGAAGTCCGTGGCCTTGTCTGATAGTCTAGTGAAACAATCCGTTGGAGGGTTGTTTTTTTATTTAAAGAATTATCTGGCGAAAGAATATGTTAGCAAAATGCTTTTTTTATAAGAAAACATGATGTAATACAACTTGAAAAAATAAAAGGAGAATATTATGAAACAATCTTTCGTTACATCGTATTTAACATTCTATTTAAAAGCTTCCATTACTTTAGAGGGAGTCTTTATAAAAACTTCTAACCCTAATACTATTTTAAAAGTTATTCCACTGGGTTCTCAAAATAAAACAATTCCTGTTGATCATGTTGCAAGTGTAGATAGTTCATTTCGTCTTGATTTCAAATCATTTGCTTGGGGTATCATTTTCGCTCTTATTGGCCTTTCAATGATGCAAAATTCATTTATCGGGGATTGATATTAGCGGCTTATGGTGTATTAACAGTGCTAAGTGCTTTTCAGACTCTACTAGTTTTGCATCTTACTTCTGGTGGAACACATGTTGTCAGTGTGGTAGTATTTGAAAAAGCTAATCTTGAAAATTGCAAAGAAACAATTGAAGGTCTAATTCATAATCGTTACAATGATACTAATGTAACTAAGAATACTGATCGTATAATTGATGCTTTAAATAACAAATAATTGCAATCGTTTCTTGATTGAATATCGCGAATTAATAATAACTAGATGAGAGGACACTGTTCTCTCTTTTTAGTTGATTTTAACTAGCTTTTTTGTGAAAAATTGTGTAAAATAGAATAGATAAACGAGGGAAACCTCGAAAAATAAAAGGAGAATCCATCTAATGGTAAAATTGGTTTTTGCTCGCCACGGTGAGTCTGAATGGAACAAAGCTAACCTTTTCACTGGTTGGGCTGATGTTGATTTGTCTGAAAAAGGAACACAACAAGCGATTGACGCTGGTAAATTGATCAAAGAAGCTGGTATCGAATTTGACCAAGCTTACACTTCAGTATTGAAACGTGCGATCAAAACAACAAACTTGGCTCTTGAAGCTTCTGACCAATTGTGGGTTCCAGTTGAAAAATCATGGCGCTTGAACGAACGTCACTACGGTGGTTTGACTGGTAAAAACAAGGCTGAAGCTGCTGAACAATTTGGTGATGAGCAAGTTCACATCTGGCGTCGTTCATACGATGTATTGCCTCCAAACATGGATCGTGATGATGAGCATTCAGCACACACTGACCGTCGTTACGCTTCACTTGACGACTCAGTTATCCCAGATGCTGAAAACTTGAAAGTGACTTTGGAACGTGCCCTTCCATTCTGGGAAGACAAAATCGCTCCAGCACTTAAAGATGGTAAAAACGTATTCGTAGGAGCTCACGGTAACTCAATCCGTGCCCTTGTAAAACACATCAAACAATTGTCTGATGACGAAATCATGGACGTGGAAATCCCTAACTTCCCACCATTGGTATTCGAATTTGACGAAAAATTGAATGTAGTTTCTGAATACTACCTTGGAAAATAATTTATAAACAGAAAGCCTAGGATTCCTAGGTTTTTTGTTTTTGCTTCTAGTTCTCAACTAGTTGAAAAAGCCTTATAATGATAGTAAAGAGTGACTTAATTGTAAGAAAAGTGGATATGCTTGAAGCTCTGAAATCAGTAGAGTAATTCACGGTTTTAAACAGTAAATCAGTTGACAAAGTCCCTGCTTCTTGGTAGAATAAGAACTGTCGTAAAGACAAATAACTTCTTCTTGGTTGCAGGCATGCCAACCTGTCACTCGGATGAAGCCAAATAAAAAGGAGAAACATCATGGCAATCTCAAAAGAGAAAAAAAATGAAATCATCGCACAATATGCACGTCACGAAGGTGATACAGGTTCAGTAGAGGTTCAAGTTGCTGTCCTTACTTGGGAAATCAACCACCTTAACGAACACATCAAACAACACAAAAAAGACCACGCTACTTACCGTGGATTGATGAAGAAAATCGGTCGCCGTCGTAACTTGCTTGCATACTTGCGTAAAAACGATGTTAACCGTTACCGTGAGTTAATCAACTCTCTTGGACTTCGTCGCTAATCTTGCGTCTAAAACGTTTCTATACTTCGTTGGCTTCAGCTCGATGTACCATTAGTACAATCTTCGCCTCGTCGCCTAGTCTATAAACGTTTTATCCAGCAAGACTTGAGCTCTCTAATTTTAGAGGGCTTTTTATGTTGTCACTTTACCTCGATATACCCAAGTATAATCTTCGGTTACGATTATTAGCACTGTAAGGTAAAATAAACTAGATCATCTCCCTTTGGGGAGATTTTTTGTTTCACGACCATTTTTGTACAATCTTCGGCTTGTCTATATATGTCTCCATCCTTGTTCATCTAATAGAAATATGGTATACTTTTTATGAGAATTTTCTAAATTTTTAATTTTGTCTAAGGAGGTTTTCATGCTTTCCAAATTTTCTGGAAGCCGACAAGATTTGCAATTTGTGTTGTTTTTGGTTATTTTGCTAAGTGTTTTAGGAATTTCACTTTTTCTAGCTGTTTCTATGGGGTCCGTAGCGATTGACTTAGGAGATACCTATCGGATCATTTTGAGCCGGTTGGGATTTCCTCTTGAGATAGGAGAGGTTTCCAAGTCTACTCTTGCCATTGTATGGAACATGAGATTCCCCCGAGTATTATTAGGTCTGATAGTAGGGGCTGGTCTTTCTATGTGTGGTAGCGTGATGCAGTCTACAGTGAACAATCCCATCGCAGAGCCCTATGTCTTAGGAATTTCTGCGGGTGCAACTCTAGGAGCAACTTTGAGCATCATTCTTGGTTTAAAATTGGTGATTAGCCTTGGAGCTTTCCTTGGAGCTATTTTGGCAACAATCGCTGTCCTTATCATTGCTTCTATGCAGGGAAGGATGACGACTTCTAGTCTGATTTTATCAGGAACGGTGGTCAATGCTCTCTTTCTAGCCTTTTCCAACTTTATTATCTCAGTTGGCGCTAATGCTGACAGTGTGATGACCATTAAGTTTTGGACTATGGGCTCGCTTGCCGGGACTACCTGGTCTGACTTAGTCCTGCCAACTATAGTAGTAGGATTGGCCTTTCTATTTTTCGCTACTCAGTATCGTGTTTTTAATGCGATGATGATGGGAGATGAGACTGCTTTAACTTTGGGAATTCCCTTACGCTTCTATTGGTATCTTTACGTGACCGTTGTGGCTGTACTGACAGCTGTCTTAGTGGCAACTTGTGGGATTATTGGATTTGTCGGTCTGATTACTCCACATTTAGCTCGAGGGTTAGTAGGAACAAATTACAGGAGACTTTTTCCCGTTGCAACCTTGCTGGGTGCCCTCTTTGTCATCTGGGCCGATGTACTCTCCCGTATCATCATTCCAAATGCTGAGTTGCCTATTGGTATTTTCACAGCCTTAGTAGGTGCTCCCTTCTTTATCTACATTGTTGGAGGTAGGCGAAGGGAGGTGAGGGCCTGATATGGACTTGATTTGTCAGGATGTTCACTTTGGACTAGGAGAGAAAAAAATCCTCAAAGGAGTTTCTCTTAAGGTTGAGGGGCATCAATTTCACACGATACTAGGACCAAATGGAAGTGGGAAAACCAGTCTTCTTAAACTCCTCTATCGTCAGGAAAAGGCGGACAAAGGCTTGATAAGCCTAGATGGAAAGCCACTGGAGCATTGGTCACTCAAAGAAACAGCCAAGCAAATGGCAGTTGTAACCCAGTTTAATCAATTGCAGTTTGATTGTACAGTTGAGGAAATTGTCTTGCTGGGAAGAACGCCCCACCTCTCTTTTTTACAGAAGGAAAAGGAAAGAGATTATGCCCTCGTTCAAGATGCTCTCGTCAAGGTGGATATGCTTGAGAAGAAAACTCGTCTCTATTCGTCTCTGTCAGGGGGGGAGAAACAGCGAGTCTTATTAGCACGCGCCTTGGCGCAAGAACCGACTCTCTTGCTCCTAGATGAACCTACCAATCACCTGGATATCAAGTACCAGTTAGACTTGTTGGCCATTGTGAAGAATCTCAAGGTCAATGTTCTAGCTGTCCTACATGACATTCAACTTGCTTGTCGCTATTCGGATTATCTCTATCTGATGAAGGAGGGGGAAATCCTTTACCAAGGTACTCCAAAGGAGACCATCACCCCTGAGTCATTGCAAACTGTATACGGAGTTCAAAGTCAGGTGACTTGGACCGAGGATCAGCAAGCTATGATTCACTATTTATAAGAATGAAAAGGAAAACAAGATGAAAAAAACACTAAGCATTTTACTCGTAACAGTAGCTACCCTAACCATGGCAGCTTGTGGTAATACTACTACTGAAAAAGCTACCACACAGTCTAGTACAGAAACAAGTCAAAAAGCCAGCACAGAGACGACTTATCCATTAACGGTCAAGACCTATGATGTTAAGGGAAATGAAGTCGAACAAGTCTTTGACAAGGCACCTGAAAAAGTTATCACCAACAATCTTTCAACCACTGAAATCTTATTGGAGTTAGGCTTGAAGGATAAAATTGCTGGCATGCTTAACCCTGATAATGCTGTGACTGACAAATACAAGGACGCGATTGCGACTATTCCTCAAATTGGGGACAAAAAAACAGTCTCACAAGAAACAGTCCTTTCTTATGAGCCAGACGCTGTGATGGGTCGAAACATGATGTTTTCTGAAAAATCCTTGGGGACAGTCAGCACTTGGAATGAAAACAAAATCCCAGTCTATACGCAAAAAGCTTCTCTCTCAACGATTCAGCAAGATTTGGGAAATATTGTAGAAGATGTTAAAAATCTTGGAATGATTTTCAATGTTCAGGACAAGGCCAATGAATACGCAGCCCAATTACAAGCTAAAATTGATGCTGTTAAGAAAGCAAACCCAGCAAGCCAAGGTGAAAAGAAAAAGGCTTTGATTATGGTTGCTTATAACGACGAAACCTTCGGTGCTTACAAGTCTGCTTTGCAAGAGAGCTTGTTGAATCAACTTGGTTATACAAACGTTGCAACGGGAACATCAGGCTTGACCTTGGAAAATCTCGTGTCAATGGATCCTGAGTTGATTATCTATGTAACCAGCGACCGCAATAAAAAATTGGATGCCAACGCAGTAGAGTTGATGAAAGCAAATGAAGTTTTGGAAAACGTTCCTGCTATTAAGAATCAAAAAATCATGACCATTTCTTACGATGAGTTGATGGACTATGGTCCAGCAGTGATTGATTCCCTTGAGAAAATCAATGACTTTATCAATAAATAATGAGTTTGATTGGGAAGGGATCCAAGTCAAGGTCAGCCTTCCTTCGACCTATGATCCCAATCAAACCTATCCAGCGATTCTCTTGAATGATGGAAACTTGGATTTCCTATCCTCCCTTTCAGAATCTGTGATTTTAGTGGGCTTGACCTCTAAAAATCGCCTAGACGATTACACTCCCTGGAAGGCAGCTGCTCTGAGAGAGGGAGCTCCAGATTTTGGCGGTCAGGCAAATGCCTATCATAGTCATTTATTTGGAGGTCTTTTAGATAAGTTGCAGGCGCTTTATCGCCTGGACAAAAATCGCCTTGCCTATGGAGGTCACTCACTAGGTGGTTTGGCGGCCGTTTACAGTCTTTTCCGTTTTGATAAGGTCTCTTGTATCTTCTCTATCTGCGGTTCCTTTTGGTATCCTGATTTTACGACTTATTGCAAGGATGAAAATGTGAGAAATCTAGATTGTTTGCTGTATTTACAGAATGGTCAAACAGAAGGAGCCCATCATACCAATCGCTTGGCTCAAGCACCAGTCTATGCTGAGCAGATTCATACCAGTCTTCAGAAACACTATCCGACTAGTCAGTTTGTCTTTGATCCCTATGGGCATCATGAGCAAGTGGCTGAACGATTCCTAGCCTTTTCCAACTGGTTGGCCCAAAAATGGAAAATCGAATAAAAGAAATATCCCTTGGTTTTTACCAAGGGATAATTGTATTTCTTAACCAAGAGACTCTCTCTTCTTATCTGGATTCCAGATAAAGCTTGCGATGAAGGTAAAGATAATCGTTAGGATACCAACAATCACAGCAAGGAAGAGGGCAGGGATGCGGACAAACCACCAGAGTGGATTTGGTTTTTTATCATTGTGCCACTGCTTGGTTTCTTCGTCCAAACGTTGGAATTCTGCTTGGATACGGTCTGCAACCATTTCAATCCCTTCATCATTCATTTTCTTGATGTCTGAGATATCGATAGGATTCCCAAAGTTCATATCCACACGTTCACGGCTGACCAATCCCTTCAAGGTCATGGGACCTGTGTAGGTGACAGGCATGATACGGACCTTGGCCATTTTGGCAATCAAGGCAACTCCACCCTTGACATCATTTGAGTGACGGCTCCCACTTGGGAACATGATGAGAGAGCGGTCGCTTTTTTTGAGGACGTTGATAGGGTACTTGATGGCAGAGGCGTTAGGTTTTTCCCGGTCGATAGGAAAGGCGCCACACATACGGATCCACCAGCCAAAGATGCGGTTGTTAAACAGCTCTTTTTTAGCCATAAAGATGAACTGTTTTGGCTTGGTTGCAAAGGCCATGTAAACAGGATCCCACCAGGTACGATGAGGTGCTACGAGGATATAGTTTTCATCTTGACTAGGGATTTTATCAGTATTGTAATAGTGGGCATTGCCATTGATGGACCACAAGATCAGCATGACTAGTCCACGTAAATAAGTATAAAACATGAGATCTCCTTCGATTGTATTGCTTTTATTATTATACCTTATCAAAAGACTGCTGGCAAACTTTTTCAGTTGACAGTGGACAGTTTTAGATTTGATTAGAATTCTTTTAAAAAAAATGATATGATAGAATTTATGGATAAAAATAAGATTATGGGATTAACCCAAAGAGAAGTCAAGGAAAGACAGGCTCAAGGTTTGGTCAATGACTTTACCGCATCAGCCAGTACCAGTACTTGGCAAATCATCAAACGAAATGTTTTTACACTTTTTAACGCATTAAACTTTGTTATTGCCCTAGCGCTTGCCTTTGTGCAGGCTTGGAGCAATCTGGTCTTCTTTGCCGTTATTTGCTTTAACGCTTTTTCTGGGATTGTGACCGAGCTGCGAGCCAAACACATGGTGGACAAGCTCAATCTCATGACCAAGGAAAAGGTCAAAACTATCCGTGATGGTCAAGAAGTCGCTCTCAATCCTGAAGAATTGGTTCTAGGAGATGTCATTCGTTTGTCTGCGGGAGAGCAGATTCCTAGTGATGCTCTGGTTCTGGAAGGATTCGCAGAAGTCAATGAAGCTATGTTGACGGGTGAGAGTGATTTGGTGCAAAAAGAAGTGGATGCCTTGCTTTTATCAGGGAGTTTCCTAGCCAGTGGCGCAGTTTTGGCTCAAGTTCACCATGTCGGGGCAGAAAACTATGCTTCCAAACTCATGCTGGAAGCCAAGACCGTTAAACCCATCAACTCTCGTATCATGAAATCGCTAGACAAGCTAGCTGGTTTTACTGGGAAGATTATCATTCCCTTTGGTCTGGCCCTCTTGCTAGAAGCCTTGCTTTTAAAAGGCTTGCACCTCAAGTCATCCGTTGTAAATTCGTCGACAGCACTTTTGGGTATGTTGCCTAAGGGAATCGCCCTTTTGACCATCACTTCGCTCTTGACTGCAGTGATTAAGCTAGGCTTGAAAAAGGTTTTGGTTCAGGAGATGTACTCTGTTGAGACCTTGGCGCGCGTGGATATGCTCTGTTTGGACAAGACGGGAACCATCACCCAAGGAAAGATGCAGGTGGAGGCTGTTCTTCCTTTGACCGAAGAGTATGGTGAGCATGCGATTGCCAGCATTCTGACTAGCTATATCGCTCATAGTGAGGATAAAAATCCTACAGCTCAAGCCATTCGCCAGCGTTTCCAAGGAAAGGTTGCCTATCCTATGCTCTCGAATCTTCCTTCTCTAGCGACCGCAAGTGGGGAGCTATGGAGTTAGAAGGGCTAGGAACGGTTTTCTTAGGTGCGCCTGAGATGTTGTTGGACTCTGAAGTCCCAGAAGCTAGAGAGGCCCTAGAGAGAGGGTCGCGTGTCTTGGTCTTGGCACTCAGTCAGGAAAAACTAGATCATCACAAACCACAGAAACCGTCTGATATACAAGCCCTGGCATTGCTGGAGATCTTGGACCCGATTCGAGAAGGAGCAGCTGAGACACTAGACTATCTTCGTTCCCAGGAAGTGGGCCTCAAGATTATCTCTGGTGATAATCCAGTCACGGTTTCCAGCATTGCCCAGAAGGCTGGTTTTGCAGACTATCACAGCTATGTAGATTGCTCAAAAATCACGGATGAGGAATTGGTTGCTATGGCTGAAGAGACAGCTATTTTCGGACGTGTTTCCCCTCATCAAAAGAAACTCATCATCCAAACTCTGAAAAAAGCAGGGCATACAACGGCTATGACAGGGGACGGAGTCAATGATATCCTAGCCCTTCGTGAGGCGGATTGTTCGATTGTAATGGCTGAAGGAGATCCTGCGACTCGTCAGATTGCTAATCTGGTTCTCTTGAACTCTGACTTTAATGATGTTCCTGAGATTCTCTTTGAGGGTCGTCGTGTAGTCAATAATATCGCCCATATCGCACCGATTTTCTTGATTAAGACCATCTATTCCTTCTTGCTCGCTGTCATCTGTATCGCCAGTGTTCTTCTGGGACGGTCTGAGTGGATTTTAATTTTCCCTTTCATTCCAATCCAGATTACCATGATCGACCAATTCGTGGAAGGGTTCCCACCATTCGTTCTGACTTTTGAGCGAAATATCAAGCCTGTTGAGCCAAACTTCCTCAGAAGATCCATGCTTCGTGCCCTACCAAGTGCCCTTATGGTCGTCTTCAGCGTTCTCTTTGTGAAAATTTTTGGAGCGAGTCAAGGTTGGTCTGAGTTAGAAATCTCAACTCTCCTCTATTATCTCCTTGGGTCAATTGGTTTCTTATCCGTATTTAGAGCTTGCATGCCATTTACCCTCTGGCGTGTCCTCTTGGTTGTCTGGTCAGTAGGTGGTTTCCTAGCCACAGCTCTTTTCCCAATGATCCAAAAGTTGCTTGAAATTTCGACCTTAACAGGACAAACATTACCTGTTTATGGGGCCATGATGCTGGTATTTACGGTGATTTTCATTCTAACCAGTCGTTATCAAGCTAGAAAATAAAGAAAGACTGCAATCTGTGGATTGCGGTCTTTTTAGGTGAAAGATTGCTAGCTGAAATATGGTATAATAAGAGGTAATAGAGTTTTGGAAAGTGAGAGAAGATGATTTCAAAGAGATTAGAATTGGTGGCGTCCTTTGTGCCACAGGGGGCCGTTTTACTAGATGTGGGAAGTGACCATGCTTATCTGCCCATCGAGTTAGTTGAGAGAGGCCAGATCAAAAGTGCCATTGCAGGTGAGGTTGTGGAAGGACCCTACCAGTCTGCGGTTAAAAATGTTGAGGCTCACGGCCTAAAGGAGAAAATCCAAGTTCGTTTAGCCAATGGCTTGGCAGCCTTTGAAGAGGAAGACCATGTGTCGGTCATCACCATTGCTGGTATGGGTGGGCGTTTGATTGCGACCATACTAGAAGAAGGCTTGGATAAGCTTGGCAATGTTCAACGTTTAATCCTCCAGCCCAATAATCGTGAAGATGACTTGCGCATCTGGTTGCAAGACCACGGTTTCCAGATCGTAGCAGAAAGTATCCTAGAAGAAGCTGGCAAATTCTACGAGATTTTGGTGGTGGAAGCGGGACAAATGAAGTTATCAGCCAGTGACCTTCGCTTTGGTCCTTTCTTGTCCAAAGAGATCAGTCCAGTCTTCGTTCAAAAGTGGCAAAAAGAAGCAGCTAAGTTAGAGTTTGCTCTTGACCAAATCCCAGAGAAAAATCGAGAAGAACGTCAAGTTCTAGTAGATAAAATTCAAGCCATCAAGGAGGTTCTCCATGTTAGCAAGTGAAGTGATTAAACGTTATGAAGACTTTTGCCCTCAAGAATTTTCCATGGAGGGAGACAGTCGTGGCCTGCAAATCGGAACTCTAGACAAGGATATCCAAAGGGTCATGGTTGCTCTCGATATTCGTGAAGAGACGGTGGCTGAAGCTATTGAAAAGGGTGTGGACTTGATTATCGTCAAGCACGCGCCAATCTTTCGTCCTATCAAGGACTTGGTAGCCAGCCGTCCGCAAAATCAGATTTACATCGACCTCATCAAACATGACATTGCCGTTTATGTCAGCCATACCAATGTTGATATTGTTGAGAACGGGCTAAATGATTGGTTCTGCCAGATGCTAGGTATCGAGGAAACGACTTATCTGCAGGAAACAGGCCCTGAACGTGGGATTGGGCGTATTGGTGATATTCAACCTCAGACATTTGGTGAATTGGCCCAGCATGTCAAGCAAGTATTTGGTCTAGATAGTCTTCGAATGGTTCATTATCAAGAGAGTGATTTGCAGAAGACCATTTCAAGAGTAGCCATCTGTGGTGGTAGTGGTCAATCTTTCTATAAGGATGCTTTAGCAAAGGGAGCAGATGTCTATATAACTGGTGATATATACTATCACACAGCTCAGGATATGCTGTCTGATGGTTTGCTGGCATTGGACCCGGGCCACTATATCGAAATTCTTTTTGTCGAAAAAATTGCTGACCTCCTTACTAAATGGAAGGCAGAAAAGGATTGGGTCATTGATATCATACCTAGCCAAGCATCGACCAATCCTTTCCACCATATCTAGTTAGGAAGTGAAGACAATGAAAAAAGTTGCCATTATTGGAGCAGGGATTGTAGGGGCAACTGCTGCCTACTACCTCTCCAAAGAAGCAGATTTAGAGGTGACCGTTTTTGACCATGGTCAAGGTCAGGCTACCAAGGCAGCAGCGGGAATTATCAGTCCTTGGTTTTCAAAACGCCGTAATAAAGCCTGGTATAAGATGGCGCGCTTGGGAGCTGACTTTTACGTGGATTTGTTGGCTGATTTAGAAAAGTCAGGACAGGAAATCGACTTTTACCAGCGTTCGGGAGTTTTTCTCTTGAAAAAGGATGAATTCAAGTTAGAAGAACTCTATGAACTAGCACTCCAGCGTAGGGAAGAATCTCCCTTGATAGGTCAATTAGCCATTTTAGACCAAGCATCTGCAAATGAATTATTCCCTGGTTTGCAGGGATTTGACAGCTTGCTCTATGCTTCTGGTGGGGCACGGGTGGATGGCCACCTATTAGTGACTCGTTTGCTAGAAGCCAGTCAGGTCAAGCTGGTCAAAGAAAAAGTGAGTCTGACACCTTTAGCAACTGGCTATCAGATTGGCGAAGAGGTGTTTGATCAGCTTATTCTAGCGACGGGAGCTTGGTTGGGGGACATTTTGGAACCTTTAGGATATGAGGTAGATGTTCGTCCCCAAAAGGGCCAACTCCGAGATTATCAGCTTGCCCAAGACATGGAATCATACCCTGTTGTCATGCCAGAAGGGGAGTGGGATTTGATCCCTTTTACAGGTGGGAAATTGTCCTTAGGAGCTACTCATGAAAATGATATGGGATATGACTTGACGGTAGATGAAACCTTGCTCCAACAAATGGAGGAGGCAGCCTTACCTCACTATCCAGCATTGGCAGAAGCTACTTCCAGAGCTGAGCGTGTGGGAATTCGCGCCTATACCAGTGATTTCTCCCCTTTCTTTGGACAGGTGCCAGGCTTAGCGGGTGTTTATGCGGGTAGTGGTCTAGGTTCATCAGGTCTCACAACGGGTCCAATCATCGGTTACCATTTAGCTCAACTGATCCAAGACAAGGAGTTGACCTTGGACCCTGAAAATTATCCCATTGCAAACTATGTCAAGCGAGTAAAAAGCGAATAAAATTTTACTGAAATTTTAGCAGGTAGTTTAGGATGTCAAATGACATTCCCTATCAAAAATGATAAAATAAGAAAAAATAATCCGAGAATCGAGGAAAAAAGATGCAAGAAAAGATTTTGGTAACTGGTGGTGCTGGATTTATCGGAACCCACACTGTTATTGAGTTGATCCAAGCAGGTCATCAAGTCGTTGTGGTGGATAATCTTATCAACAGCAATCGTAAGAGTTTAGAAGTTGTTGAAAAAATTACAGGAGTTGAGATCCCTTTCTATGAGGCAGATATCCGTGATACAGATACTCTCAGAGATATTTTCAAGCAGGAAGAGCCGACTGGTGTCATTCACTTTGCTGGTTTGAAGGCTGTTGGTGAATCAACACGTATCCCTCTTGCCTACTATGACAACAATATCGCTGGAACTGTCAGCCTTCTAAAAGCCATGGAAGAAAATAATTGCAAGAACATCATCTTCAGTTCTTCTGCGACAGTTTACGGAGATCCTCATACAGTGCCAATCTTAGAAGATTTCCCACTTTCAGTGACCAACCCGTACGGCCGTACTAAGCTCATGTTAGAGGAAATTTTGACGGATATCTACAAGGCAGACTCAGAATGGAATGTGGTCTTGCTTCGTTACTTTAATCCAATCGGAGCGCATGAAAGTGGAGACTTGGGAGAAAATCCAAACGGAATTCCAAACAATCTCTTGCCTTATGTTTCACAAGTAGCAGTGGGCAAACTAGAACAAGTACAAGTTTTTGGAGATGATTACGATACGGAAGATGGAACCGGGGTTCGTGACTATATTCATGTCGTAGACCTAGCTAAAGGTCACGTTGCAGCTTTGAAAAAACTCCAAAAAGGTTCAGGTCTAAACGTTTATAATCTTGGAACTGGTAAAGGTTACTCCGTTCTTGAAATTATTCAAAATATGGAAAAAGCAGTGGGACGTCCTATTCCTTACCGCATTGTAGAACGCCGCCCAGGTGATATCGCGGCCTGCTATTCAGACCCAGCAAAAGCCAAGGCTGAACTCGGATGGGAAGCAGAGCTCGACATCACCCAAATGTGTGAAGACGCATGGCGTTGGCAAAGCAAGCATCCAAATGGATTTGAAGACTAAGATGATGATTTCAATCATTGTCCCTTGTTTAAACGAAGAGGAAGTACTTCCTCTTTTTTATCAGTCTGTGGAAGCTCTGCTTCCTGACTTGGGAGCAGAGATCGAGTATGTCTTTGTAGACGATGGCTCAAGTGATGGGACCTTAGAGCTTTTGAAGACCTATCGGGAGCAAAATCCTGCGGTCCGTTATGTCTCATTCTCACGAAATTTTGGGAAAGAGGCAGCCTTATACGCAGGCTTGCAGCATGCAACTGGAGACTTGGTGGTCGTGATGGATGCAGACCTTCAGGATCCTCCTAGTATGCTACTTGAGATGAAAGCCTTACTAGACCAAAATGCAGACATAGACTGTGTTGGGACACGGAGAACTAGTCGGGAGGGAGAACCCTTTTTCCGCAGTTTCTGTGCGGACCTCTTTTACCGCCTCATGCAAAAAATTAGCCCAGTGGCTCTACCCTCAGGTGTCCGTGATTTTCGCATGATGAGAAGGTCTGTGGTAGATGCTATTTTAACACTGACCGAATCCAATCGTTTTTCTAAAGGACTCTTTGCCTGGGTGGGTTTTAAAACGCACTATCTTGATTATCCAAACGTTGAACGACAGGCTGGCAAGACCAGTTGGAGTTTTAGACAACTCTTTTTCTACTCGATTGAAGGAATTCTCAATTTTTCAGATTTTCCCTTGAGTATAGCCTTTGTAGCGGGACTTCTATCTTGTTTTCTTTCTTTTGTGATGACAGTTTTTGTAGTGTTTCGGACTCTTATCTTGGGAAATCCGACATCTGGTTGGACCTCTTTGATGGCTGTCATTCTCTTTCTTGGAGGAATTCAACTCCTGACAATTGGGATTCTTGGTAAGTATATCAGTAAGATTTATCTGGAAACCAAAAAAAGACCACTCTATCTCGTCAAAGAAAAAAGTGACCTTTCTATTGTTGAAGGAAAAAAATAACCAAAAAAGACTATAATTTTACCTAGAAATATGCTAAACTAGTAAGTGTGGGAAAAATGAGAAAAAATCAATTATATTTATTCCCTGCTTCCTACGATGGATCTTTTAGAAGCGCTCTTGTAGGACAATTTTTGATGGCCTCCAGAACATCGCTGGTCTCAGCGATTTCTCTTTGCAATTCAACTGGATCATCGTAAAATCGAACGATTCCATTATCATGGTAATCAAAGAGTTCAGAATAGGTTTGGCAAAGCCGCAGGCGATGCACCGTTCGGGTATAAGTGTGACTTTCATATTTATATTGTAATAAGAAAATGTAAAAAAAACAAGGAGTAAGGTATGGAAAAAGAACCGTGGCAAGAAGATATTTACGAAAACAATGAGGAAGAAACAAGATCAGAGCGTCGACACCGGAAACAAAAAGGGAAAGGCGTAGTTGCCAATCGTGTCTTGACAGTTCTAGCTAGCCTCTTCTTTGTAATTGTTGTAGCGATGGTAGTTGTATTGATTTACCTATCAACCGGTGGAAGCAATCGTACATCATCTTTGAAGGACTTCTATGATGCATCGTCTCCTTCTACAAGTTCAAGTTCTAAAGTGGAAGAATCATCATCTTCAAGTAGCAAGGTAGAGGAAACAGCTTCTTCTGAATCAACACCTTCACAGAGCAGTTCGGAAGAACATACTACAGAGGGTGAAGGAACACTTACAGTACAGCCTGGAGAGGGAGAAGCAGCTCTTGCTCAACGTGCAGGGATTTCCATTGCCCAGCTAGAAGCCCTAAATCCTTCTCATATGTCATCTGGATCTTGGTTTGCCAACCCAGGTGATGTGATTAAGACAAGATAGGAGTCGGTCATGAAGACAATTCAAATTGCTATCGATGGTCCAGCTTCGAGTGGTAAGAGTACGGTCGCAAAGATTGTCGCTAAAGATTTTGGTTACACTTATCTGGATACAGGTGCTATGTACCGTGCTGCGACTTATATAGCGCTCAAGCATCAGTTGGATGCAGGAAATGTAGACCAACTTCTTGAGCTTCTTAACCAACACCCCATTAGTTTTGGTCGTTCAGAAACAGGTGAGCAACTTGTTTTTGTAGGGGATGTTGAGATTACTCATCCGATTCGTGAAAATGAAGTGACCAACAAGGTTTCAAGCATTGCTGCAATTCCTGAAGTGCGTGAGAAACTGGTTTCGCTCCAGCAAGAGATTGCTCAGCAAGGTGGTATCGTCATGGATGGGCGTGATATCGGGACAGTTGTTTTACCACAAGCTGAACTCAAGATTTTCCTAGTGGCTTCTGTTGAAGAAAGAGCAGAGCGTCGTTACAAGGAAAATATTGCTAAAGGGATTGAAACTGACTTGGAAACTTTGAAAGAGGAAATTGCGGCACGTGACTACAAGGATAGTCATCGTGAAACCTCACCTCTCAAACAGGCTGAGGATGCAGTTTACCTTGACACAACTGGACTGAGTATCCAGGAAGTGGTCGAAAAAATCGAATCAGAAGCAAAAAAATATATGTCCTAGGGACGAGAGGAGCAGGCTAAATGAAGCCTGCTCCTTTTCTCTCTTTTGCGCGCGTTTCAAAACAGCCTTTTTGGGAGAATTTTGATAAAATAGTAGTATCAATAAAAAGGACGGAAGCATGACAAAGAAAATCATAGCCATTTGGGCCCAAGATGAAAAAGGTGTGATTGGGAAGGAAGATCGTCTCCCTTGGCATTTGCCAGCAGAGTTGCAACATTTTAAGGAAACAACTTTAAATCATGCTATACTGATGGGGCGAGTGACCTTTGATGGCATGGGACGTCGTCTGCTTCCAAAACGGCAAACCTTGATTTTAACGCGCAATAGCGAAGAAGTCATAGATGGGGCGCTCGTATTTCAAGATGTGGAGTCTGTTTTAGCGTGGTATCAGAGTCAAGAAAAAAATCTCTATATCATTGGCGGAAAGCAGATTTTTCAGGCTTTTGAGCCGTATTTAGATGAAATCATCGTGACACAGATTCATGCTCAGGTGGAGGGAGATACCTATTTCCCTGATGAGTTTGACTTGTCTTGTTTTGAGACGGTCGCAAGCAAATCTTACACCCGTGATGAGAAAAACGACTATGATTTTACCATCGAATACCGAGATAGAAAGGAAGTCTAATGGAGCGCAGTATATTTGGATTTTTTACAGCTTTTTTGTGTGTGATCTGTATTTTGACTGGAGCACAGGCTTTTCGTAAGAAGCGCTATGGACTGTCTGCTTTACTCTGGTTGAATGCTTTTACCAATCTGGTGAACAGTGTCCACGCTTTTTATATGACCTTATTTTAGATAGAATGATAAATTAGAATGGAAGGAAATCATGCCTACAAATAGGAAAAATGATATGATGGTTTATTGCTCATTTTGTGGCAAAAGCCAAGAAGAAGTAAAAAAAATAATCGCTGGGAACAACGCCTTTATCTGTAATGAATGTGTGGAGTTGGCCCAGGAAATCATTCGGGAGGAGTTGGCCGAGGAAGTTTTGGCAGACTTGTCTGAAGTACCAAAACCAATCGAACTCCTCAATATCTTAAACCACTATGTGATTGGTCAAGATCGTGCCAAACGTGCCTTGGCAGTGGCTGTTTACAACCACTACAAACGCATCAATTTCCACGATACGCGTGAAGAGTCAGAAGATGTGGATTTGCAGAAGTCAAACATCTTGATGATTGGTCCAACTGGTTCTGGGAAAACTTTCTTGGCTCAGACTTTGGCTAAGAGCTTGAATGTACCTTTTGCTATTGCAGATGCGACAGCTCTTACTGAGGCTGGGTATGTGGGTGAGGACGTGGAAAATATCCTCCTCAAACTCTTGCAGGCTGCTGACTTTAACATCGAACGTGCAGAACGTGGGATTATCTACGTGGATGAAATTGACAAGATTGCCAAAAAGAGCGAGAACGTGTCTATCACACGTGACGTTTCGGGTGAAGGAGTGCAACAAGCCCTTCTTAAAATCATTGAAGGAACTGTAGCCAGTGTACCACCTCAAGGTGGACGCAAACATCCACAACAAGAGATGATTCAGGTAGATACCAGGAATATCCTCTTCATCGTGGGTGGTGCTTTTGATGGTATCGAAGAAATCGTTAAACAACGTCTGGGTGAAAAAGTCATCGGTTTCGGCCAAAATAACAAGGCGATTGATGAAAACAGCTCCTACATGCAAGAAATTATCGCAGAGGATATTCAAAAATTCGGTATTATCCCTGAGTTGATTGGACGCTTGCCTGTCTTTGCTGCTCTTGAGCAATTGACGGTCGATGACTTGGTTCGCATTCTGAAAGAACCAAGAAATGCTTTGGTCAAACAATACCAAACCTTGCTATCTTATGATGACGTTGAGTTGGAATTTGACGACGAAGCCCTTCAAGAGATTGCTAATAAAGCTATCGAACGCAAAACGGGTGCGCGTGGTCTTCGCTCCATCATCGAAGAAACCATGCTAGATGTTATGTTTGAAGTGCCAAGTCAAGAAAATGTGAAATTGGTTCGCATCACAAAAGAAGCTGTCGATGGAACGGAAAAACCAATCCTAGAAACAGCCTAGAGGTGACTATGGAAATCAATACACACAATGCTGAAATCTTGCTCAGTGCGGCAAATAAGTCCCACTATCCGCAGGATGACCTACCAGAGATTGCCCTTGCAGGGCGTTCAAATGTTGGCAAGTCTAGCTTTATCAACACCATGCTCAACCGCAAAAATCTTGCCCGTACATCAGGGAAACCTGGGAAAACCCAGCTCCTTAACTTTTTTAACATTGATGACAAGATGCGTTTTGTGGATGTGCCTGGGTATGGCTACGCCCGCGTTTCCAAAAAAGAACGTGAAAAGTGGGGGCGCATGATTGAGGAGTACCTAACGACTCGTGAAAATCTACGTGCCGTAGTCAGTTTGGTGGACCTCCGTCACGACCCGTCAGCAGATGATGTGCAGATGTACGAATTTCTCAAGTATTATGAGATTCCGGTTATCATCGTTGCGACCAAGGCGGACAAGATTCCTCGTGGTAAGTGGAACAAGCACGAATCAGCAATCAAAAAGAAATTAAACTTTGACCCAAGTGACGACTTCATCCTCTTTTCATCTGTCAGCAAGGCAGGGATGGATCAGGCTTGGGATGCAATATTAGAAAAATTGTGAGGGAAAGAAATGGCAAAAACAATTCATACAGACAAAGCTCCAAAGGCTATCGGACCATATGTTCAAGGGAAAATCGTTGGTAATCTTTTGTTTGTTAGCGGTCAAGTTCCTCTATCTCCTGAAACTGGAGAAATTGTAGGAGAAACGATCCAAGAACAGACAGAACAAGTTTTGAAAAACATTGCTGCTATTTTGGCTGAAGTAGGAACAGACTTTGACCATATTGTTAAAACAACTTGCTTCTTGAGCGATATGAATGACTTTGTTCCTTTTAACGAGGTTTACCAGACTGCCTTTAAAGAGGAGTTCCCAGCTCGTTCAGCTGTAGAGGTTGCACGTCTTCCTCGTGATGTAAAAGTCGAAATTGAAGTGATCGCAGAGATTGGATAAGCTAGTTGAAGTTTGGCTCTGCCAAACTTTTTTTGATATAAGGAGAGATAGATGACAAAGAAACAACTTCACCTGGTGATTGTGACAGGGATGAGTGGCGCAGGGAAAACAGTAGCCATTCAGTCCTTCGAGGATTTGGGATATTTTACCATTGACAATATGCCACCAGCCCTCTTACCAAAATTTTTGCAGTTGGTAGAGACCAAGGATGATGACCACAAACTGGCCTTGGTAGTCGATATGCGGAGCCGTTCCTTCTTTTCAGAGATTCAGGCAGTTTTGGATGAATTGGAAAACCAAGACGATTTGGACTTCAAAATCCTCTTTTTAGATGCAGCAGATAAGGAATTGGTGGCACGCTATAAGGAAACTAGAAGAAGTCACCCTCTAGCAGCAGATGGTCGAATTTTAGATGGCATCAAGCTGGAACGTGAACTCTTGGCACCTTTGAAAAATATGAGTCAAAATGTAGTGGATACGACAGAACTCACCCCGCGTGAACTTCGTAAAACCATTGCTGAGCAATTTTCGGACCAAGAACAGGCCCAGTCTTTCCGTATCGAGGTTATGTCTTTTGGATTCAAGTATGGTATCCCGATCGATGCAGACTTGGTTTTTGATGTCCGTTTCTTGCCAAATCCATACTACCTTCCGGAGCTCCGTAATCAGACAGGTGAGGATCAAGCAGTTTATGATTATGTGATGAATCATGAAGAGTCTGAAAGTTTCTATCAGCACTTACTCGCCTTGATTGAACCCATTTTGCCAAGTTACAAAAAAGAAGGCAAGTCTGTTTTAACCATCGCAGTAGGATGTACAGGTGGACAGCACCGTAGTGTTGCCTTTGCCAAACGAATCGCTGAAGACCTTGCTAAAAATTGGCCTGTCAATGAAAGCCATCGTGACAAAGACAGAAGAAAGGAAACGGTAAACCGTTCATGAGAAAACCAAAGATAACGGTGATTGGTGGAGGAACAGGTATCCCCGTCATTTTGAAAAGCTTGCGAGAAAAGGATGTTGATATCGCTGCTATCGTAACGGTAGCTGATGATGGTGGATCTTCTGGTGAACTAAGAAAGAATATCCAACAGCTGACACCACCAGGTGATCTTCGCAATGTTCTGGTGGCTATGTCGGATATGCCTAAGTTTTATGAGAAGGTTTTTCAGTACCGCTTTTCAGAAGACGCTGGAGCTTTTGCGGGTCATCCACTGGGGAATATTATCATAGCAGGACTCTCTGAAATGCAAGGGTCCACTTATAATGCCATGCAGCTGCTAAGTCTCTTTTTCCACACAACAGGAAAAATCTACCCCTCAAGCGATCAGCCTTTGACACTGCATGCAGTCTTTAGAGACGGTTCTGAGGTGGCAGGTGAGAGCCACATTGCAGATCATCCAGGCATGATCGACCATGTCTATGTGACCAATACCTTGGATGATGAAATACCCCAAGCCAGCCGTCGAGTAGTCAATACTATTCTCGAGAGTGACATGATCGTCTTGGGGCCTGGTTCCCTCTTTACATCGATTTTGCCCAATATTGTCATCGAGGAGATTGGGCAGGCTCTACTGGAGACCAAGGCAGAGATCGCCTATGTTTGCAATATCATGACCCAGCGCGGGGAAACAGAGCACTTTTCAGACAGTGACCACGTGGAAGTCCTCCATCGACACTTAGGTCGGCCTTTTATTGATACGGTCTTGGTTAATATCGAGAAGGTTCCTAGAGAATACATGGATACCAACCGTTTTGATGAGTATTTGGTTCAGGTAGAGCATGACTTTGCTGGTCTTTGCAAGCAGGTTCCTCGTGTGATTTCATCCAACTTCCTTCGTTTGGAAAATGGAGGAGCCTTCCATGATGGCGATTTGATTGTAGACGAATTGATGCGCATCATACAGGTGAGAAAATGAGTTTTACAGTTGCAGTAAAAGAAGAAATTCTTGGTCAACACCATCTCAGTCGTCATGAATTATCAGCCATCATCAAGATGTCTGGTAGTATTGGTCTCTCGACTTCGGGCTTGACCTTGTCCGTCGTGACTGAAAATGCTAAGTTAGCTCGGCATCTCTATGAGTCCTTTTTCCATTTTTATGAAATCAAGTCAGAGGTTCGTCACCATCAGAGAAGCAATCTTCGCAAGAACCGTGTCTATACGGTCTATACCGATGAGAGGGTGCAGGAGCTTTTAGCTGATTTGCGGCTTGCGGATTCCTTCTTTGGTTTGGAGACAGGTATCGATCCTGATATTTTAGCAGATGAAGAAGCAGGTCGTGCCTACTTATGTGGGGCCTTTCTGGCAAATGGCAGCATCCGAGATCCTGAGTCTGGCAAGTACCAGTTGGAAATCAGTTCTGTTTATCTAGACCATGCCCAAGGACTGGCCTCTCTTCTTCAGCAGTTTTTGCTGGACGCCAAGGTTATAGAGCGCAAGAAAGGTGCAGTTACCTATCTCCAGCGAGCAGAAGACATTATGGATTTCTTGATTGTGATTGGGGCCATGCAGGCGCGTGATAATTTTGAACGCGTCAAGATTTTGCGTGAAACCCGTAACGACCTCAATCGAGCTAATAACGCTGAAACAGCCAATATCGCTCGGACGGTTTCTGCCAGCATGAAAACCATCAATAATATCAGTAAAATCAAAGATAGAATGGGTTTGGAAAATTTACCCGTGGATTTGCAAGAGGTAGCTCAGTTGCGAATCCAGCATCCCGATTACTCTATCCAGCAGTTGGCAGATAGCCTGAGCAATCCCCTAACCAAAAGTGGTGTCAACCACAGACTCAGAAAAATAAACAAGATTGCAGATGAACTATGAAGAGAGCACATAAGATAAGCGGATTTTAAGCTTCTATATGTGCTTACGGGTATGAATTTGATAAAGAAGGGTGTACTCATGTTTTGAATTCTGGGGATATGAAAATAGTTGTAAAACCCCTTAATTCTTGGTACAATAGAACTAAATAAGTAGGTAGTAGTTTACGAGTGAAAACGTGGTATAGAACCTTTGAAAGAAGATGGATTTAGCGAGGATACACTGAGTATAGTAGTATCTAGCTATTGAGCTTGTGCTATTATCAAGACGACGGTTGAAATCCGTCCACCTATAATGATTAGCCTCAATTTAATGTTGGGGCTTTTGTCTTAATTCAGTCTTTTTTTTTTCTACAATCAAATTAGCCTTTATAATATTTCTAGAGGATTTACACGTTGCGAATAATATAATTCCATTATAAAACCACGGATTAGTAAATCCGTGGTTCTTTTCTTATAAACTGGTTGAGTGTTTGGGTTGTACTTTTTGGTCAGGGTCGATGTAGTTGATAGCATTGTTAACGGCAGTAGGTGCTTCACCCAGTCCTGTCGCGATCAAATCAATCTTTCCTTCGTAGTAGCAGCAGTCTCCGATAGCGTAAATACCTGCTTGGCTGGATTCTTGCTTGCTATTGACGATAATCTTATGGCGGTTGAGATCCAGTCCCCAGTTTTTAAGATTTCCGACAGAAGACTTGAAGCCGTAGTTGACAAAGAGGTGGTCCAAGTCAATCGTTTCGGCTTCATCTGATTTGACTTTTGTAATTTCCAGTTTATCAAGTGTTTTTCCATCTCCAAGGAGTTGGCTAGGAACGAATGGTGTCTTGATAGTCACAGATGATGCTTGCAGGGCTTGCACACTGTGTTCCAAGGCACGGAAGTTATCTCGACGGTGAACAAGAGTAGTTGGGGCGATTTTTTCAAAAGCTAGAGCCCAGTCCACAGCTGAGTCCCCTCCACCAAGGATGGTCACTTTCTTACCAGCGTATTGCTGGATATTGGCAACGTGGTAGTGGATATTTTCATAGTTTTCGACGCCATCTAATTCGAGCGGACGTGGTTTAAAGGCACCACCACCCATGGCAATGATGACTGTTTTGGTCAGGTGGCTTCCCTTGTTAGTTGTAATGCTAAATCCCTCATCTTGTTTCTCAATCTCAAGAACGGTTTCGTTGAGGTGAACAGGTGTTTCAAAGCCGTTTAGCTGTTCAAGTAAACGCTTGGTTAACTCTTCTCCAGTTAAGTTTGGGAAACCTGGCACATCAAGGATTTGCTTTTCAGGGTAGAGGATGGCAGGCTGACCACCGAGCTGGGGAAGGGAGTCGATGATTTGGACTTTGGCTTGGCGTAGGTGGGCGTAAAAGGCAGCAAAGAGGCCGACAGGACCGCCACCTACAATAGTAATATCATAGAGTTGAGACATGATTTCTCCTTCGTTTTTTCTAGTCAGTTTATTTTATCATAATTTTGCTTAATTTAAAATGAAGTAGGATGGGGAAAAAATGAGTAGAAAATGGTATAATAGTACGGAAAGTGTTTTGACAGGGAGGAGGCCAGGGATGAATTTTCAACAATTATCCAATTGGCAATACTGGACGAGTTTGTTTTCAAGTCCTTGGACGATAGTCATCAATCTGATTGATATTTTGATTGTGACTTATATTTTATACCATTTTACCAAAGCGATTGCAGGGACTAAAATCATGATATTGGTTCGGGGAGTTTTGGTCTTTATTCTAGGTCAGATTCTGTCCAATATGATTGGCTTAACGACCATTTCATGGTTGATCAATCAGATTATCACCTACGGGGTCATCGCAGCGGTGGTTATCTTCTCGCCAGAGATTCGGACTGGTTTGGAGAGATTGGGGCGAGCTACTGATTTCTTCTACAATGCCCCTATTAGTGCGGAAGAGCAAATGGTTCGTGCCTTTGTCAAATCAGTCGAGTACATGAGTCCGCGTAAGATAGGTGCTCTGGTTGCTGTTCAGCGAGTGAGAACCTTGCAGGAATATATCTCAACTGGGATTCCTCTAGATGCGAAAATCTCATCCGAGTTATTGATTAATATCTTTATCCCCAATACTCCCTTGCACGATGGTGCGGTCATTGTCAGAGAAGATCGGATTGCCGTAACTTCAGCCTACCTACCCCTGACTGAAAATACAGGAATTTCCAAGGAGTTTGGGACACGTCACAGGGCAGCGATTGGTTTGTCGGAAGTATCAGATGCTCTTACCTTTGTGGTTTCAGAGGAAACAGGCGGAATCTCAATCACCTATAATGGAGTCTTTAAGCATGATTTGACCTTGGAAGAGTTTGAATCTGAATTAAGAAGAATCTTGCTTCCAACATCAGAGAAAAAACAAGGTCTGAAAGAGCGTTTGCTAGGAGGATTGAAACATGAGAAAAAATAGTCTTTATATTATTTCTTCCTTCTTTTTCGCCTGCATCCTCTTTATCTATGCGACTTCTACAAACTATCAGAATAGCAATAGCGCCAGACAGGTGAGGACAGAAACCTATACCAATACGGTTCTTAATGTCCCAATCGATATTCAGTACGACAGCGATCAGTACTTTATTAGTGGCTTTACCTCTGAAGTGACCGTCTTTCTGACAGGGTCAAACAGAGTTGCATTGGCGAGTGAAATGCAGGAAAGCACTCGGAAATTCAAGGTCAAAGCTGACTTAACCAATGCCAGTGTAGGAACCATCGAAGTTCCTCTAACCATTGAAAATTTACCAAGTGGTTTGACGGCTGTTGCAACTCCGCAAAAGATAACAGTCAAGGTCGGTAAAAAAGCAAAACGAGATAATGTAATCGTTGTGCCTGAGATTGATCCTAGCCAGATTGATTCTCGAGTGAAAATTGATACAGTCACTGTGTCAGATGAAAAAGTAACGGTTATTAGTGACGAGGAAACTCTCTCTAGAGTAGATCGTGTCATTGCCATCTTGCCAACGAGTGAACGGATAACAGGTAACTATTCAGGCTCTGTTCCTCTACAAGCAGTTGATAAAAATGGAAATGTCTTGCCAAGCGTCATTATGCCATTTGACACTACAATGAAAATTACAACCAAAACAGTATCGTCTAGCTCGAGTTCTTCGTCAACGACCTCATCAACAGGGTCCTCGACTAGCAGCTCGTCTTCAACGAGTTCAGAAACAAAACCAGACTCGTCTAAACAAGAATAAATAAAAAGTAGAAAAGGATGATTAACAAAATGGGTAAATATTTTGGGACCGATGGAGTCCGTGGAGAAGCAAACGTAGAACTGACGCCAGAATTGGCCTTTAAATTGGGACGTTTTGGTGGTTATGTTCTTAGCCAACATGAAACGGCAGCCCCTAAAGTCTTTGTAGGACGTGATACACGTATCTCAGGAGAAATGCTAGAATCTGCCTTGGTGGCAGGTCTTCTATCAGTAGGGATTCACGTCTACAAACTCGGTGTCCTTGCAACACCAGCAGTAGCTTATTTGGTTAAAACTGAGGGAGCTAGTGCGGGTGTCATGATTTCAGCGAGTCACAACCCAGCCCTTGATAATGGAATTAAGTTCTTTGGTGGGGATGGTTTCAAACTTGATGATGAAAAAGAAGCAGAAATCGAAGCCTTGCTTGATGCTACAGAAGACACTCTTCCTCGTCCAAGTGCCGAAGGATTGGGAACCTTAGTGGACTATCCAGAAGGCTTACGTAAGTATGAAGGCTACCTTGTTTCAACTGGAACTCCTCTTGAAGGCATGAAAGTGGTCTTGGATACAGCTAATGGTGCAGCGTCTACAAGTGCTCGTCAGATTTTCGCTGATCTGGGTGCTCAATTGACTGTTATCGGGGAAACACCAGATGGTCTTAACATCAACCTAAATGTTGGTTCAACTCACCCAGAAGCTCTCCAAGAACTAGTCAAAGAAAGTCAGTCAGCTATCGGTTTGGCCTTTGACGGAGACAGTGACCGTTTGATTGCTGTCGATGAAAATGGCGACATCGTCGATGGTGATAAGATCATGTACATCATCGGGAAATACCTTTCTGAAAAAGGACAGTTGGCTCAAAACACCATCGTGACAACGGTTATGTCTAATCTTGGCTTCCATAAGGCCTTGGAGAGTGCTGGCATTAACAAGGCAGTCACTGCAGTTGGAGACCGCTATGTCGTTGAAGAAATGAGAAAATCAGGCTACAACCTTGGTGGTGAACAGTCTGGTCACGTTATCTTGATGGATTACAATACAACTGGTGATGGTCAATTATCAGCTGTCCAATTGACTAAAATCATGAAAGAAACAGGTAAGAGCTTGTCTCAACTAGCATCAGAAGTGACGATTTACCCACAAAAACTGGTCAATATCCGAGTGGAGAATGCCATGAAAGAAAAAGCCATGGAAGTACCAGTTATCAAAGCAATCATCGAAAAGATGGAAGAAGAGATGGCAGGCAACGGCCGTATCCTTGTCCGCCCAAGTGGAACAGAACCCCTCTTGCGTGTCATGGCAGAAGCGCCAACAACAGAAGAAGTCAACTACTATGTAGATACGATTGCTGCTGTGGTTAAAGATGAAATCGGAATTGACTAAAGCCTAGAAAAACTAGATGAAATGATAAAAATGTGGTACAATTGCATAGTAAATTGTAGCAATGGGAGAGAAAAATGAATCTTAAAAGAGAACAAGAATTTGTTAGTCAGTATCACTTTGATGCTCGTAACTTTGAATGGGAAAATGAAAATGGCGCTCCTGAAACCAAGGTAGACGTGAACTTTCAGTTACTCCAACACGACCAAGAAAACCAAGTAACTTCGCTAGTTGTTATCTTGAGTTTCATGATTGTCTTTGACAAATTTGTCATCAGCGGGACGATTTCCCAAGTGAACCACGTGGAAGGCCGTATTGTCAACGAACCAAGCGAATTTAACCAAGAAGAAGTCGAAACTTTGGCACGTCCATGTTTGAACATGCTCAATCGTTTGACGTATGAAGTAACAGAAATCGCCTTGGATCTTCCAGGGATCAATTTGGAGTTTTAGTCATGAAATTAGCTGTCATTACAGATTCTTCAGCCTATTTAGAGGAGAAGACGCTGCAAAGAGAGAATCTATTTATCTTGGATATTCCTGTCAATATTGATGGGGAAGAGTATGTCGAAGGTATCAATCTGACTGCTGAGGAATTTTATCAAAAAATGGCTCAGTCTCCTGAATTGCCTAAGACCAGTCAACCAAGTATTGCTAAATTGGATGAGATTCTAAGTTCCTTGAAAGAAGAGGGCTATAGCCATGTCTTGGGGCTCTTTCTTTCGTCAGGGATTTCAGGTTTTTATCAGAATATCCAATATATGTTAGACGAGTATGAAGGTTTGACCATTGCCTTTCCAGATACTCATATCACAAGCTCCCCTCTAGGATTTATGGTAGAGAGTGCCTTTGAATGGGCAGAACAGGGTGATGATTTTACTCAGATTCAGGAGAAGTTGGCTATCCAAATTGCTGATAATTCAGCCTTTATCATAGTAGATGACCTCGACCACTTGGTTAAAGGAGGACGTTTGTCAAATGGGGCAGCTATCTTAGGGAATCTCCTCAGTATCAAGCCCATTCTTTACTTTAATGACCAAGGAGTGATTGAAGTTTACGAAAAAGTTCGTACAGAAAAGAAAGCAATCAAACGTTTGGTGGAAATCATCAAAGAGTTGACAAAAGATGGGGACTACCGTATTACAGTCATTCATGGAAACGCTCCTCAAAAGGCAGCGGATTTACGTCAGCTTTTGATGGAGAGTGGTGTGAATTCTGAGATTCCAATTGTCAGCTTTGGTAGTGTCATTGGGACCCACCTTGGAGAAGGCAGTATCGCCTTGAGCTATACGCCAGTTGTCTAGATTGTTCTGGGCAGGCTTTGTATCTTAGAAATTGAACACGGACTATCTGCCTCTTGAAAAAAGATGCCTGTCTTGCCTTTCATGGAAAGTCAGCGCCATTCCCTATTTTTCATGGGCAGCTAACGTCCTTTGTATCTTGATAATTGAACACGCCTGGAACCCTGTGTGAAAAAGATAGTTCTTCCAAAGAGTAGACACTCCTTGATCAGAACTCCTATTTTCACTTTGTGTTCTTACAGGCTTTGTATCCTAGACAGGAGTAGAGATGAGTATTCGAGTGATTATTGCTGGGTTTAAGGGAAAGATGGGCCAGGCCGCTTGTCAGATGGTCTTGGCTAATCCTGACTTGGACTTGGTTGCAGTTTTGGATCCTTTTGAGTCTGAATCAGAATGGCAGGGGGTTCCTGTCTTTAATGATAAGGCTGACTTGGCTGGTTTTGAAGCGGATGTCTGGGTGGATTTTACTACACCAGCCGTTGCTTACGAAAATACGCGTTTTGCCCTTGAAAATGGCTTTGCTCCTGTCGTAGGAACAACTGGATTCACTAGTGAAGAAATTACTGAACTAAAAGCATTTTCCCGTGAACAAGATTTGGGTGGTTTGATTGCTCCTAACTTTGCCTTGGGCGCGGTCTTGCTTATGCAATTTGCGTCCCAGGCTGCCAAATATTTCCCAAATGTGGAGATTATAGAGCTCCATCATGACAAGAAAAAAGATGCTCCGAGTGGAACAGCCATTAAAACAGCTGAGTTGATGGCAGAAGTTCGAGAGTCTATCCAACAAGGTGCGCCTGATGAGGAAGAATTGATTGCTGGTGCTCGTGGTGCTGATTTTGATGGCATGCGGATCCACTCAGTTCGTTTGCCAGGCTTAGTAGCTCATCAAGAAGTTATCTTTGGCAATCAGGGAGAAGGATTGACCCTTCGTCATGACTCCTATGATCGCAGCTCCTTCATGACAGGGGTCAATTTGGGAATTAAAGAAGTTGTCAAGCGTCATGAGCTTGTCTATGGATTAGAACACTTATTATGAGATTAACGCAAATGCCTTCTGAATTTCAGAAGGCTTTACCAGTATTAGAAAAAATTAAAGAAGCAGGCTTTGAAGCCTATTTTGTTGGTGGCTCCGTCAGAGATGCCCTTCTCAATCGTCCCATCCACGATGTGGATATTGCGACTTCTTCTTATCCAGAGGAGACTAAGCAGATTTTTCCGCGAACAGCCGATATTGGAATCGAGCACGGAACTGTTTTAGTTTTAGATGGCGATGAGGAATATGAAGTGACGACCTTTCGGACTGAAGATGTCTATGTAGACTATCGCAGACCCAGTGCGGTTTCCTTTGTGCGTTCGCTAGAAGAAGACCTCAAGCGCCGTGATTTTACAGTCAACGCCTTTGCCTTGGATGAGACAGGCGAAATTATTGACTTGTTTCAGGGTTTAGAGGATTTGGAAAACCAAGTCTTGCGAGCAGTTGGAGTGGCTAGTGAACGTTTTAACGAAGATGCTTTGCGTATTATGCGTGGTTTCCGTTTTCAGGCCAGTCTCGGTTTTAAACTTGAGTCAGAAACTTTTGAGGCGATGAAGATCTTGACGCCCCTCTTGGAGAAAATTTCTGTGGAGCGCACCTTCGTTGAGTTTGATAAGATCTTGCTGGCACCTTTTTGGAGAGTTGGTCTTTCTTCCATGATTGAGAGTCGAGCTTATGACTATCTTCCAGATATGGCAGGGAGCCAGGACAAGCTCAACAGACTGTTTAATTTGGAGACTGAGTTCACTTTTGAATCTTCTGAACAAGCCTGGGCGGCTCTATTGTGGGCCTTGGAGATTAAAGATGCACAGCCATTTTTGAAAGCTTGGAAGACCTCACGCCAGTTTGCTAAGCAGGTTCAGGATTTGCTGACTATTTTGGTTTTACGAGAAGAAGGAGAGCTGAGCAAGCGCGATTGTTACCGCTTTGACTTGGATTTACTTTTACAGGCTGAAAATCTTCGTCAGGCCCAAGGAAAAGCAGTCAATCCACAAGCTATCATTGAAACTTACCAGAGTTTAACCATTCATGACAAGAAAGAAATTCAGATTAATGGTGGAATTTTGATTAAGGAATATGGTTACCAGCCAGGACCAGACTTGGGAGAGATTTTAACAGATATTGAGTTTGCCATTGTCGATGGTGACTTGGAGAATGACCGTGATGCCATTCATACTTACCTGAGGGAGAAAAAATGAGTGATTTTATCGTTGAAAAACTAAGTAAATCCGTCGGTGACAAGACCGTTTTTAAGGATATTTCTTTTATCATCCATGATTTGGACAGAATCGGTCTGATTGGTGTCAATGGAACGGGTAAGACCACCCTTTTAGATGTTTTATCAGGTGTTTCAGGCTTTGATGGGGATGTCAGTCCTTTTTTGGCTAAGAATGATTACCAGATTGGCTACTTGACCCAGGATCCAGAGTTCGATGATAGCAAGACAGTTTTGGATACGGTCCTATCCAGCGACCTCAAGGAAATCCAGTTGATTCGTGAGTATGAGTTAATCATGCTCAACTACAGTGAGGACAAGCAGGCACGTTTGGAACGCGTCATGGCTGAGATGGATTCTCTCCAAGCTTGGGAAATTGAAAGCCAGGTCAAGACGGTCCTCAGCAAGCTAGGTATTCAGGCCTTGTCGACTCCGGTTGGTGAATTGTCAGGCGGTCTGAGAAGACGGGTTCAGTTGGCGCAAGTTCTCCTAGGAAACCACGACCTCTTGCTTCTGGACGAGCCAACCAACCACCTGGACATTGCGACCATTGAGTGGCTGACTCTTTTTTTGAAAAATTCCAAGAAGACCGTTCTCTTTATCACCCACGATCGTTATTTCCTAGATGCACTATCAACGCGGATTTTCGAGTTGGACCGCGCAGGCTTGACCGAGTATCAGGGCAATTACCAGGACTATGTTCGCCTTAAGGCGGAACAAGATGAGCGTGACGCTGCTCTCCTTCACAAAAAGGAGCAACTCTACAAACAAGAATTGGCTTGGATGCGCAAACAACCGCAAGCGCGTGCAACCAAGCAGCAGGCTCGTATCAATCGTTTCCATGACTTGAAAAAAGAAGTTTCAGGCGGCGTTGCTGAGGCAGACTTGACCATGAACTTTGAAACCAGTCGGATTGGGAAAAAAGTCATCGAGTTTCAGAATGTTTCCTTCGCCTATGAGAACAAGCCTATTTTGAAAGATTTTAACCTTTTGGTGCAAGCTAAAGACCGTATCGGTATCGTTGGGGACAACGGTGTTGGGAAGTCAACCCTGCTTAACCTCATCGCAGGAAGTCTTGAGCCGACTAAAGGTCAAGTTATCATCGGTGAGACGGTTCGCATTGCCTATTTCTCTCAACAAATTGAAGGTTTAGATGAAAGCAAGCGCGTTATCAATTACCTGCAGGAAGTAGCAGAAGAGATTAAGACAAGTGGTGGTTCTACAACTTCCATCGCTGAGTTGCTAGAGCAGTTCCTCTTCCCACGTTCGACGCATGGAACCTTGATTGAGAAATTGTCAGGTGGAGAGAAAAAACGCCTTTATCTCCTCAAATTGCTCTTGGAGAAACCAAATGTTCTTCTTTTGGACGAGCCGACCAATGATTTGGATATTGCGACTTTGACAGTTTTGGAGAATTTCTTGCAGAGTTTTGCAGGCCCTGTCTTGACAGTCAGCCACGATCGCTATTTCCTGGATAAGGTAGCGACCAAGATTCTCGCTTTTGAAGATGGCAAGATTCGTCCTTTCTTTGGTCATTACACCGACTACCTTGATGAAAAAGCCTTTGAAACTGATATGGCCAATCAAGTTCAAAAAGCCGAAAAGGAAAAAGTAGTCAAAGTACGTGAAGACAAGAAACGCATGACCTACCAAGAAAAGCAGGAGTGGGGAAGCATTGAAGGGGATATTGAATCCTTGGAAAACCGTATCGCTGCTATTGAAGAAGAAATGCAGGCAAATGGCTCTGACTTTGGCAAACTAGCGACTCTTCAAAAAGAGCTAGACGAGAAAAACGAAGAACTCCTTGAAAAATACGAACGCTATGAATACCTAAGTGAGTTGGCATGATGGAAGAAAAAGTCATTAAACGTAGTCCCAAGAAAATCATTTGGAATGCCTTGTTTGGTCTAGCTTCGGTGCTTTTCTTCTTGTTGCCTCTCTATTATCTCCATTCGTATTCGGAAAAGGGGACGGGACTTCATACGATAAGTCTGTTATTAATACTGCTTGTCCTCTTTTGTGCTGGAGTAGTCGTTTATCAGACATACAGGCTGTTAAGTTCCGATAAGGAATATTTGAAATGTACTGTCGAGGGGTTTTACTACAAACGAAACCCAAAGAAACCCAGTCATTTCTATGCTTGGGCAGATGTAAAGGACTTTTCCTTCTCTCGGATTAGAGGGAAGTATAGGGATTCTTATCGGATTGAAGTCTATTTTAAAAACAAGGAAAATGTGAAATCCCAATCCTTTCTAGCTCTGCTGAAGAGAAGGATTCTCCCTTTTCATTCGTCAGCAGATTTGATCATCCCGATCTTTCTACTAGATGTAGGACTTCCTGAAAGGGTCTATGAGGCCATGAAGTACTATGAAAGAGAATGGCGTATCGAACAAAATCGCCAAGCAAGAAAAGAGACCAAACAAGCTTCGAAAAGCAAATCTTCCAAACCGTCATAGTCTGTCTTTGCTTAAAGTAGAATAATCAAAAAGGCCCTATCCATTGGATAGGGTCATTGTTTGTCTTCTTTTTTAGTTTCCTGGTGGAAAATATTTTGCCAAGTCTCATGCGACGCCAGATACTGGTGTGGACGATGCCATCTAGCTCATAGCAAATGAGCTTGGTTTTTTGACTGATGGAGGTAATCTGAATGTCCTTAATCGCAGCATTAAGTTCTTTTTCAGACTTATAAGCCTCTTTATCCATCTGCTCTCCATCTTGACGGATATAGAGAAAGTCCTCAGCAAGGAGTTCTTCTAGCTGATTTCCTTGGTCAATCAATTGCTCACGCATGAGCAGTTTTTTATAGACATTGTCTAAAATCTCGTCCTCGGGTATGGGAGCTGGCTCGATATGGACATCGGTATCAAAGACTCCAAAACGCTCTTCCAGCATGGATTCGACCTGGTCCGCAATCTCATGACTTTCATAGACTGATAAATCAGGATTCATCTCCAGGGTGATATCAAGGTAGATATTGCTACCGTAGGTACGCCCTCTTTGGGACTTGACCTTACTAATCTTTGGAATTTCCATTATAGCCTTTTGGTAGTCCTCTAGCAGACGGTCGTCAAAACCATCTGAAAGACTGAAGGAAGACTCGATAAAGATATCGTAAGCTGTCTTTAAGATGAAGAAAGTGATAATGATAGCGACTAATTTATCCACGATTGGATAATTGAAACTGCTGGCTAGGATAGCAATGGAGGTTCCAAGTGAGGTGACAGCATCGGAAAGATTGTCCTTAGCAGCTGCCTTGAGAGCCTTGGATTTGGATTTCTTACTGAGGCGTGTGTTATAGAGATAAACAGCAAACATGACCGCTGCTGAAATGATTCCTAGAATCGCTCCCAAAGGATCAATAGGTGTTTGTTCCCGACTGAGAATTTTCTGAATGGTGTCCCGAAGCACATCAAAACCAACATAGAACATGATGATGGAAGTAATCAAGCTAGCCAAATCTTCAATCTTCCAGTGACCAAAGCGATGGTCACGGTCTGCAGGTTGGCGAGCCATCCGAATCCCAATCAAGAGAGCAACATTTCCGATAATATCGGATACGTTGTTAAAACCATCCGCCACCAAACTGGAGGAATGCAGGAGGTGGCCAGTTGCCAATTTTGCTGCAGACAAGAGGAGGTAGGTTGAAATACTGATAATGGCTCCACGTTCTGCCAATTTGAGATTTGACATGGATTGGTTCATCGGGCTTCCTTTCTAGTCATATAGTATTCTTACATTATACTGGTTTTCAAAGGAAAATTCAAACGATATAGGCTCACAAGGTTGGAAGTAAGCTAGTTTTTTATAAGGAAATGTGGTAGAATTGAAGGGTAATATTTATTCGAAAGAGAGCTTGTAATGATAAATAAAAATATGGTCAGTAGGCTACTTAGCTTAAGTTTTTTATTTTTGCCATTTTTATTTTTTTATCTCTATATATCATTTAGAGGTTTTGAATATCCTGTTGTAGATGATATCATGGTAAACCAAACCATATTATCTGGGGAAAATATGTTATTACCCTACATAGGAATTTTATTATCTTCAGGTTTGGTTTGGCTTCAACAAATGGTTACAAACTGGAATATTTATTTTATTTTTTTTAGTTAGTATTTACTGTATTAGTTTTAGCGTATATACATCATTTTTTTATAAGAAAAAACTGTATCTTTTGCTTCCAATAGTGTTTTTAGCCCAATTGATACTTATTAAATATTTTTCTTTTTCCGTTATTGCATATTTATCAGCTACAGCAGCAACTTTTTTTACTATTTGACAAAAGGTACATTTCTGGACTATCACTATTATTCATTGGTTTATCAATTAGGCCTCAGATTATATCTAGCTTTATTTTACTGTTATTCCCTTTTCTGCTCTTTGAGTGGATATCTTCTAAAAAAAGAAAAGAAATTATTTTATTATTTAGCGTCATTTTACTGATTTTTGCTTCCAATAAACTATATACACTAGGGAAAGCTGACGTACAGGAGTATTTGACATGGAATGCCCTAAGTACGAATTTGAGAGATTATCCTGCTATTGATTATCAAAGACATGCGAATGAATTTGAAGCTTTGGGAGTAAGTGAAAATGATTTGAATGTCTCCACCTACTGGTTATTTGCTGAAAAAAAAAGCCTTAAGCAATACTCTTTTAACAAACATTCAATCTGTTCGTTCCCTTTCAGAAAAATACTCGTTTAATCTGCCTCGGATGATATCAGATTTTTTTAAGAATAGTATTCTGACAACCTTCTCTTTAATGCTGATTAGTTGGTTTTTGATTTTTAAGCCTAAGAAACTATACGGATGGTTTGTACCGATTTTCCCATTGGTTTTAATTGGAGCTCTCTTTGTTAGACAAAGGGTAGTAGAGCGCGTATATATCCCTCTAATAGTATGTTTCTTATTAGTATTTATTTTCTATGCTCGATCATTTTATGAAAAAAGAAGTTTATTTGATAAGAGGAAGGTGTTCCTTAGCATACAAATAATGGGAATACTAGGAGGAGCAGTATGGATAAATAAGCTTGGACAAGAACTGTATTGGTTTCCCTATATTCAATCGTCAATAGTCTCAGAGTACCAAAATCTTGTACAGAGGAATTCGGATAAACTTATTATTTTCGGTGGATATGGTACTTTGGTTTCTTCACAGCCTACATTATCGACTTTTAAATTAAGATCCAATCAGTTAGTGACAAATACGACAACTTTAGGAAATTGGCAAACTTTTTCTCCTCATTATTATCAACAAATGAAGAGATACGGAGTTGAAGAACCTGAAAATCTGTTATCTTCTGCAATCAACAATCAGAATATTCTCTTCTTTTGGTCCACTTCCTCAGGGAATATGGATAGTGTTAAAAAAATCATGAAAGAACATTATCAGAAGGATGTTTACTTTGAGGAAGTTGAATCTGTCACTTCAGATATGAGCGTTTATCGTTTAAAATTAGGAACAGGAGGATAGTATGAAGAACCGAATTGGTTACATAGATATGTCTAAAGGGTTAGCGATTATATTAGTTATCATTGGACATAGTAGCTTCGTTCCAAATAATGCAAAGTTGCTTCTCTATTCATTCCACATACCGTTGTTCTTTTTCTTATCTGGTTTTACTTTGAATGTTAGAAAATACGAAACCTTCTCAGGCTATTGTTTAAATAAGGTAAAGAGTTTAGTCCTTCCTTTTTTCTTGCTAAATAGTTTTGTTTTTCTGTTTCAACTTTTTGTTATGTACCTGATCAGGTTCTGAGTTTTGATATTCTTCATTTTATAAAACAGTTACTGATTTCAGATCGTTTGCATATTTATTTTCAATTATGGTTTTTGAATGTGATGTTTTTGGCTCATGTTTTCAGTTACTTTATTTTAAAGAGAAGATGGAATTTGGGTCAGTGGCTGATAATAATCCTATCTCTCTTGGTTTTAGTCTATCTAGGACAGAAGGTATATGAGAGGGAGTATTATTTAATTTGGAATATTGATTTAGTTCCTGTTGCTCTGATTTTTATCTTGCTGGGAGTATGGACTAAGAATAATTTACATCAATTAGAAAAGTATTTTTCAATTTACTTTTTACCAATAGGACTTATTCTTACCAATTATAGTAGTAAACTAAACTATCGAGTGAGTGGCTATCAAATTGTTGATTTGTATTATCAGCAAATTGGGAATCATTTCTTATTTTACTTGGCAGCTATTTCAGGAATTTGGAGTGTTCTTATATTTTTTAAAACACTTCCAGAGAGTTCCATTTTGAAGTCAATCGGACAAAAAACGTTGATTTATTATGGAGTACATTCGCCGATAGTTCTGGTTTTGGTAGAAAAATTAGTCAAAGAGTTGTCTACTAAATATACTGGAATTTTTGTTAATCAATATATAACGACAGTTTTTGTAGCCATATTGACAATTTTGGGCTGTGAATTGATAGTCAGGATGTTTAGAGGAACTAACTTTCCTTTTGGGATAAAAAGATTAGGAGAAAGAGATGAGTAGACACAAGCCAATTTTATATATAGTTGTTCCATGTTATAACGAAGAGCAAGTCTTACCACATACTAATCCAATGTTTGTTGAAAAAATTGAACAATTAGTAAAGAAGGAAGAAATCCATCCTCTTAGTAAAATTATGTATGTAAATGATGGTAGTAAGGATCGAACTTGGGAACTGATAGAAAGTTATGCTAAAACCATTCCTTCTGTAGTTGGTGTGTCACAAAGTCGTAACAGGGGGCATCAAAGTAGTGTCCTTGCAGGTATGTATGAGGCCATTCAGTTTGCTGATATAGTTATTACCATTGATGCTGATGGACAAGATGACATTAATTGCATGGACAAGATGGTTTCGGAGTATAAAAGTGGTTCTGAAATTGTCTACGGTGTACGAGATAACCGTGATACAGATTCTACTTTTAAACGAATTACAGCTGAAGGTTTTTATAAAGTGCTACGCCTATTTGGAGCAGAAGTTGTTTTTAATCATGCCGACTATCGATTGGTTTCTAAAAGATTCTTGAAGGAATTAGAAAAATTTACTGAAGTCAATCTTTTTCTTCGTGGTTTAATGCCTTTAGTTGGTTTTAAATATTCTTACGTTTCATATAAACGCCATGAACGAATTGCTGGTGAGAGCCATTATCCCCTATCTAAAATGCTTGGTTTGGCTATGGATGGTATTACTAGTTTATCAATCAAACCGATAAGGTTGATTACAAGTCTGGGAGTCCTGACATCACTCTTTAGTTTTTTATTAATTATTTGGGTTGTATGGAGTAAGTTTGCTGGTACAGTCGTAGCTGGATGGGCGAGCACATATGCAATAGTTAGCCTACTTGGTGGAGTTCAATTGATTAGTTTGGGAGTAATTGGTGAGTATGTTGGAAAGATTTATCTAGAAACGAAACGTCGTCCTAGGTATATTATCAGCGATCGTACTTTTGATACAGATAGTGTTTCATCGGATTTTAATTCTTGAAAATTGTTCAAATTTTGATATAATAGTACTACTCAAGGGAGTAGCTGGCAGAAACCTGTGATAGTGTCGTCATTCCGAATTTTATACTGTAAAGTATTCTTTCCGGCGCTATCTTAAACAGCGAGACTTGTTATGATTAACAGGTCTCTTTTTGTTTGTCATAAAACCAAAAGAGAGCTTGTTTTGCACACAAAGTCAAGGAGGAGACACATGTCAAAAGAACAAAAACGCCAAGCGTTTTATACTCAAAGTCCCGAAGAAGTCTTGAAGTCGGTTGAAGCAACTGAACAGGGCCTTTCGTCAAGCGAAGCGCAGAAACGCCTAGCTGAATATGGGCGCAATGAACTCGAAGAGGGTGAGAAAAAATCTCTCTTGGTTAAATTCATCGAACAGTTTAAGGATTTGATGATTATTATTTTGGTGGCTGCAGCCATCTTGTCCGTCATAACTTCTGGTGGGGAAGATATTGCAGATGCCATTATTATTCTAGCCGTTGTTATCATTAACGCAGCCTTTGGTGTTTACCAAGAAGGAAAAGCAGAAGAAGCCATCGAAGCCCTCAAGTCTATGTCTAGTCCAGCAGCACGTGTTATTCGTGATGGGCACATGGCTGAGATTGACTCAAAAGAATTGGTACCAGGTGATATCGTTGCTCTTGAAGCAGGTGATGTCGTACCAGCAGACCTACGTTTGCTAGAAGCTAACTCTCTCAAAATCGAAGAAGCAGCCCTAACAGGTGAGTCTGTTCCAGTCGAAAAAGACTTGACTGTCGAGCTCTCTGCAGATGCTGGTATTGGTGACCGTGTCAATATGGCCTTCCAAAACTCAAACGTGACTTATGGTCGTGGTCTTGGTGTTGTTGTCAATACAGGTATGTACACGGAAGTTGGTCATATCGCTGGCATGCTCCAAGATGCGGATGAGACGGATACACCACTCAAACAAAACTTGAACAACCTTTCTAAGGTCTTGACCTATGCAATTTTGGTTATTGCCCTTGTTACTTTTGTAGTTGGAGTCTTCATTCAAGGTAAAAATCCACTTGGTGAGTTGATGACCTCTGTTGCGCTTGCTGTTGCAGCCATCCCAGAAGGACTTCCTGCTATCGTGACTATCGTTCTTGCCCTTGGTACTCAAGTTTTGGCAAAACGAAACTCTATCGTTCGTAAGTTGCCAGCAGTAGAAACACTTGGTTCAACTGAAATCATCGCTTCTGATAAGACTGGTACGCTTACCATGAACAAGATGACCGTCGAAAAAGTCTTCTATGATGCAGTACTACATGATTCAGCTGATGACATTGAACTAGGTCTTGAAATGCCTCTTCTTCGTTCAGTTGTCTTGGCTAACGATACTAAGATTGATGCAGAAGGAAACCTGATCGGGGATCCAACGGAAACAGCCTTCATCCAGTATGCCTTGGACAAGGGTTACGATGTTAAAGGGTTCTTAGAGAAATATCCTCGTGTAGCTGAATTGCCGTTTGACTCAGATCGTAAACTCATGTCAACGGTTCATCCATTACCAGATGGTAAATTCCTCGTAGCAGTCAAGGGAGCCCCTGACCAACTCTTGAAACGTTGTGTTGCTCGGGATAAAGCTGGAGATGTCGCTCCGATTGATAATCAAGTCAATGACATAATTCACACAAACAACTCTGAAATGGCTCACCAAGCCTTGCGTGTCCTTGCGGGTGCGTATAAGATTATCGATAGTATTCCAGAAAACTTGACTTCTGAAGAGCTTGAAAACAACTTGATCTTTACTGGATTGATTGGAATGATTGACCTGAACGTGCCGAAGCTGCAGAAGCTGTTCGTGTGGCTAAGGAAGCTGGAATCCGTCCAATCATGATTACGGGTGACCATCAAGATACTGCAGAAGCTATTGCCAAACGTTTGGGAATTATTGATGCAAATGATACAGAAGGCCACGTTTTAACTGGTGCTGAGCTCAACGAACTGTCAGATGAAGACTTTGAAAAAGTAGTTGGTCAATACTCTGTTTATGCCCGTGTGTCTCCAGAACACAAGGTTCGTATCGTCAAGGCTTGGCAAAAACAAGGTAAGGTTGTTGCTATGACAGGTGACGGTGTTAATGATGCGCCAGCTCTGAAAACAGCCGATATCGGTATCGGTATGGGAATCACTGGTACAGAGGTTTCTAAGGGAGCTTCTGACATGATTCTTGCAGATGATAACTTTGCGACTATTATCGTCGCAGTTGAAGAAGGACGTAAGGTCTTCTCAAACATTCAAAAGACTATTCAGTACTTACTTTCTGCCAATACTGCTGAAGTATTAACTATCTTCTTATCAACCTTGTTTGGTTGGGACGTCTTGCAGCCAGTTCATCTTTTGTGGATCAACTTGGTAACAGATACCTTCCCAGCTATCGCTCTTGGTGTTGAACCTGCTGAGCCTGGTGTCATGAATCATAAACCACGTGGACGAAAGGCAAGCTTCTTCTCAGGTGGTGTTTTGAGTTCTATCATCTATCAAGGTGTACTCCAAGCAGCTATTGTTATGAGTGTTTATGGACTTGCAATTGCTTACCCAGTTCATGTGGGTGACAATCATGCCATTCATGCGGATGCCCTTACTATGGCCTTTGCAACACTCGGTTTGATCCAGCTCTTCCATGCCTACAATGTCAAGTCTGTTTACCAATCCATCTTGACAGTTGGCCCATTCAAGTCTAAGACCTTTAACTGGTCTATCTTGGTATCCTTCATTCTTCTGATGGCAACAATTGTCGTAGAACCGCTTGAAGGAATCTTCCACGTAACCAAACTAGACTTGTCACAATGGGCCATTGTTCTTGCTGGAAGCTTCTCAATGATACTTATCGTCGAAATCGTTAAGTTTGTTCAACGTAAACTTGGTCTTGATAAGAACGCGATTTAAAAAGAAAGTCATCTTCGGATGGCTTTTTTTGCATTTGAGGAAAAGGACTAGAAGTTGCCCCCTTTTGTGCTATAATAAAGTAAAGTTGTAAGGAGCGTAAGAGAATGGAAAAGAGAATTGTCCGAGATGTCTTATTCTTGTCGCAGGTCTCGAAACCTGCAAGTCAAGAAGACCTTTATCTGGCTAAGGATTTGCAGGATACCCTGCTGGCTAATCGTGAGACCTGTGTCGGTCTGGCAGCCAATATGATTGGTGTGCAGAAGCGCGTGATTATCTTTAATCTTGGCTTGGTTCCCATGGTCATGTTTAATCCCATTCTCCTTTCCTATAAAGGACCTTATGAGACAGAGGAAGGTTGTTTGTCTTTGACTGGGGTGCGACCAACAACTCGTTATGAAACGATTACGGTTTCCTATCGTGATAGCAAGTGGCAGGAACAGACCATTACGTTAACAGGTTTTCCAGCTCAGATCTGCCAACATGAACTGGATCATTTAGAAGGACGGATTATTTAGGAGGAATTCAGATGAAACGCATACTATTTGAACTTGTTTTTATCGCAACGACCTGGTATATCTTTTTACCACCTTTCAATCTTACCAGTTGGGAATTCATCTTCTTTCTCTGTGGGCATCTGGTGGTGATGGGGATTTTGTTTAGTTTCCGCAAGGATACCAATCTCCTCAAAACTGTTCATGTACGTCATGGCAAGGCTGCCAAAGATCTCAATCTAGAAGGATTCCATTTTAATAAATTAGGTGGAGGATTGTTGCTGGCTGCAGGACTCATTTTTGCCCTTGCTGGTCTGGTAAGCCTAGTAACCTCTAGCTTTTTCCAAGCAAAAAATTATGCTAATGTGGTGTCTATCACAGAAAAAGACTTTAAAGATTTTCCTAAGAGTGATACCAGTAAGGTTCCAATCCTAGATCGGAGCACTGCAGAAAAGATTGGAGACCGTTATCTAGGCTCTCTGACGGATAAGGTCTCCCAGTACGTAGCAGCAGATACTTATACCCAGCTGACAGTTGATGGCAAGCCCTATCGGGTGACCCCTTTGGAGTATGCCGACCCGATCAAATGGTTTAATAATCAGTCCAAGGGAATTGGCGAGTATATCAAGGTTGATATGGTGACAGGAAATGCGGAATTGGTGGATTTAAAAACGCCGATGAAGTATTCAGACTCCGAGTATTTTAATCGTGATGTCAAACGTCATCTTCGGATCAAGTACCCAACCAAGATTTTTAAAACGCCCTCCTTTGAGGTGGATGATGAAGGCAATCCCTTCTATGTAGCAACCGTTTATCAAAAACAGTTTGGTCTAGGAGTCCCTCGCCCTTCGTCTGTTATTATCTTGGACGCGACCGATGGAGAAACCAGGGAATACAGCTTGGATGAGGTGCCAGAATGGGTGGATCGTGTCTATCCAGCAGAAGAAACCATCCAGCAAATCAACTACAACGGCAAGTATAAAGACGGCTTCTGGAATGCCTTGATTTCTAAGAAAAATGTTACCCAAACGACTGAGGGCTATAACTATCTTTCTATCGGAAATGATATCTATCTCTATACGGGAGTGACTTCAGCAAATGCTGATGAAAGTAATCTAGGTTTTATCCTTGAAAATATGCGCACTGGTGAAATCACCAAGTACAATCTAGCTTCAGCAACCGAAGAATCAGCCCGTGCTTCCGCAGAAGGAGCCGTTCAGGAGAAGGCCTACAAGGCTACCTTTCCTATCCTTGTCAATCTCAATGACAAACCGCTCTATATCATGGGCTTGAAGGACAATGCAGGCTTGGTCAAGGAGTATGCATTGGTCGATGCCGTGGAGTACCAAAATGTCATCGTAGCAACTACGGTAGATGAACTCCTCAGCAAGTATGCCAATAAAAACGACCTCGAGCTGGATAATGAAACGGTAGAAAACATCAAGGGTATCGTCTCAGACCTTAAATCAGCTGTCATCAAGGGTGATACCGTCTATTTCTTTAAAGTTGATGGCAAGATTTATAAGGTCAAGGCTTCCGTATCAGACGACCTTCCTTACCTCGAAAATGGTCAATCCTTTGAAGGTCAAGTAGGAAAAGATAATTATCTCAAGACCTTTAAAGTACAATAATACTCTTCGAAAATCAAATTCAAACTACGTCAGCGTCGCCTTGTCGTACTCAAGTACTGCCTGCGGCTAGCTTCCTAGTTTGCTCTTTGATTTTCATTGAGTATAAAAATAGGTTTTCTCAGTTCAAGGAGAAAAAAGATAAATTCTTATCTATCTTAACGAGCTTAGCTGGCACAGCCCTTGTTCTCGTGGCTATCTGGTTAGGATGGCCAAAATAAACAGAGAAACCTCGGTGTGAACCGAGGTTTTTAAGATGAAATTCTTGGTAGTGGTTGAAAAATATGCTACACTAACAATATGAAAATTTTAATCCCAACAGCAAAAGAAATGAACACAGACCATCCTTGTATCGAAGCGCTCCCCTTGAGTGAAGAAAATCAGGCAGTCCTTGACTCACTGGCGCACTACTCAGCTAGTGAATTAGAGACTTTTTATAAAGTATCTGCTGAGAAAGCAGAAGAAGAGTACGGCCATATTCAAGCTTTAAAAGATCACAGGGCTAAACATTATCCAGCCTTGAAACTTTTCGATGGTCTCATGTATCGTCACATCAAAAGAGATGGGTTAACTGAGGCTGAACAAACCTATCTTGAAAATCATGTCCTGATTACCTCGGCTTTATACGGTGTTGTCCCTGCCTTGTTGCCCATGGCTCCTCACCGTTTGGATTTCTTGATGAAGTTAAAAGTTGCTGGTAAGACTTTAAAGAGTCATTGGAAGTCAGCCTACGATGAGGCCCTACAGGATGAGAACTTGATATTCTCCCTCCTATCATCAGAGTTTGAAACTGTATTTTCGAAGGAAATCAGAGAAAAGATGGTGACCTTCAAATTTATGGAGGACAAGGCAGGTCAGCTGAAAATCCACTCAACTATTTCAAAAAAAGCCCGTGGCGCCTTTTTGACCGCCTTGATAGAGGGGCAAGTCCAAACAGTCGAACAAGCTCGCCAGCTCAGTTTTGCAGGTTTTGACTACCAACCTGATTTATCAAGTGACTTAGAACTCGTCTTTGTGAAACAAGCATAAAACCAGCTCATTCGAGCTGGTTTTTGCTAGATTAGTTGATGGCTGCAAGAAGGTCGTCCGCTTGTTTTGCAAGTGATGAAGCAGTTGCTTCTTCTAACACCAATTTTCCATCTGCCCAAGCAGAGTCATTGACGCGAGCAGCTGTAAAATCACCAACGACTTGTGTACGGATAAATGGCAAGAGGTCTTTATAAATAGCAAAGAGTTGATCGTGACCGGCATTGGCTACAGATGAGACAGTAACAAACTTGTCTTGGAGGCAGAAACGCCACGTGTATCAGACAAGTCAAGGGCACGAGAGAGCCAGTCAAGCAAATTTTTCACTGTTCCAGGGATAGAGAAGTTGTAGACTGGAGAGAAGATCCAGATAGCATCTGCAGCAAGGACTGCTTCACGAGCAGCAGCTACAGCTGGATGAGTTGGAACTTCCAAATCTTGGCTGAAGAGAGGAACAGCTGAGTAATCAAGATAGCTAACTTCTGCTTTTCCAGCAAGTGCTTTTTCAGCTTCGAGGGCCATTTGGTGGTTGAAAGAACCTTGGCGTAGTGAACCGACGATAAATAATACTTTTTTAGACATGATGTGTCTCCTTTAGTTTAAAATTCAAAGAGCGAACTCTTTTGTTACCATCTATGTTACAACAAATGATACTAATTAGCAATAATTTTGCTCACAAATTTTTAAATTTTTTTAAAATCTGGATTAAATCTTCCTTTTCGCCATCTTCCAAGATGCTGAGTGCTTCTACGATCGAATCGATATGGTCAGGAAGAACCTCTTCGATTTTTCTGCGTCCTGCAGGTGTTAATTTCAGGAAAAAAGAGCGACGATCCTTGGGGTCGCAAGTTCTAGAAATCCACCCATCTCGAACCATATTTCGAATGACAACAGTCATGTTTCCAGAAGTGGCTAGCATTTTTTCAATCAAATCCTGAATGCGTAGTTCTCCCTTGCTATAGAGGGTTTCCAAAACTGAAAATTGGGTGGGTGTTAGCCCGTGTTCTTTAGCAGCCTTGGCTTCATATGGTTTAAAGGTTCGTATGGCTTTGTTGAGGATGATAGCTGTTTTTAAGTCTAATTGATTATCGGAAATTTTCTCTTTCAAATATTGTTTCATAAGGCTATTTTATCAATAATGAGAGAGAAAAACAAGAACTTACATTTTATAGGAAAAGAATCTTAGAATGTTCCTGTCTTCACTTGTAATAAAGAAGGAGAGATGGTAAAATAGACGAGTGAAACTAAGACAGAAAAAAGCAAAAAACAAGCTACTTTTACAGTATGGAATCGGCATTGCTCTGGTAGTACTAGTCATGACCACTTCCTTCCTTTATCTGATATCACTCAGCATGAAACCCTATCAAGATGCTAGAGTTGAGGGAGAAAAACTAGCCAAGCAGTATGCAGAATTGGAACAGGCAGATCAGGTTGATTTTTATAATGGACTAGAAGGTTATTACAGCGTTTTAGGACATAATAAAAAGCAAGAGGCCATTGCCGTACTGATTGAAAAGAATGACCACAAGATTTATGTTTATCAGCTTGATAAAGGGATTTCTCAAGACAAGGCAGCGACGATTTCGAGGGAAAAAGGAGCTAGCGACATTGACAAGATTACCTTTGGTCGTTATCAGGACAAGCCGATTTGGGAAGTTAAGTCAGGAAACCAGTACTATCTGGTCGACTTTGAAACAGGAGCAGTGATCCAATAAGGAGGGCATATGAAACTATCCAAACGTGTACTAGAAATGGAAGAAAGCGTCACTCTAGCTAGTGATGCAAGAGCCAAAGCATTAAAAGCTCAGGGAAAAGACGTTCTTTTCTTAACCTTGGGACAGCCTGATTTTCATACTCCTGAAAACATTCAGGATGCAGCGGTAGAAGCGATTCGAGATGGACGAGCTTCCTTTTATACAGTTGCTTCAGGCCTACCAGAGTTAAAAGCGGCGGTTAATACCTATTTTGAACGCTATTATGGGTATTCTGTTGCAGCCAACGAGGTTACCTTTGCCACTGGTGCTAAGTTCTCTCTCTACACCTTCTTTATGGCTGTGGTCAATCCAGGTGATGAAGTCATTATCCCTACACCATACTGGGTCAGCTATGGAGACCAGGTCAAAATGGCAGAAGGAGTGCCTGTCTTTGTCCAGGCAAAGGAAGACAATCACTTTAAAGTAACAGTAGAGCAGCTAGAAGCAGCACGAACAGATAAGACCAAGGTCTTGGTTCTCAATTCACCATCGAATCCGACTGGTATGATATACTCTCGTGAGGAACTCTTGGCTATCGGAAATTGGGCTGTTGCGCATGATGTCCTTATCCTAGCAGATGATATTTATGGCCGTTTGGTTTATAACGGGAACGAATTTGTTCCAATCTCTAGTCTGTCAGAAGACATTCGCAAGCAAACCATCGTGATTAACGGTGTATCTAAGGCCTATGCCATGACTGGTTGGCGGGTAGGTTATGCGGTGGGAAATCCTGAAATTATCGCTGCTATGAGCAAACTAACAGGACAAACGACTTCAAATCTGACAGCAGTGTCTCAATATGCTACCATTGAAGCCCTAACTGGACCACAAGACTCTGTTGAAACCATGCGCCAAGCCTTTGAAGAACGTTTGAATACCATTTATCCACTCTTGTGCCAAGTGCCAGGATTTGAAGTTGTCAAGCCCCAAGGAGCCTTCTATCTCTTCCCAAATGTTAAAAAAGCGATGGAAATGAAGGGTTATACTGATGTGACAGCATTTACAACGGCTATTCTTGAGGAAGTCGGTCTTGCCTTGATTACAGGAGCTGGATTTGGAGCACCAGAAAATGTTCGTCTCAGTTATGCAACTGACTTGGATACCTTGAAAGAAGCTATTCACCGTTTGCATCGGTTTATGGAAAAATAAAACTCAAAATCTTCGCCTTTTTGGCGAAGATTTTTTGTAACGAAAATCTCGCGAATTTTCTCTAGTCGAACCTAGCTATCGCAGTCTATTTATGGTAAAATAGTGGGTAATGATGTCTTCGGACAAGTTAAACGAAAAAAGGAAGATAGATTATGACAAAACGTGTAACAATCATCGAAGTAAAAGACTACGTTGGTCAAGAAGTGACCATCGGAGCCTGGGTTGCCAATAAATCAGGAAAAGGGAAAATTGCCTTCTTGCAATTGCGTGATGGAACAGCCTTTTTCCAAGGAGTAGCCTTTAAACCAAACTTTATTGAAAAATTCGGTGAAGAAGTTGGTCTTGAAAAATTTGAAACGATCAAACGCTTGAGCCAAGAAACTTCTGTTTATGTGACAGGAATTGTCAAAGAAGACGAACGTTCTAAGTTTGGTTATGAGCTCGATATTACAGACATCGAAGTGATCGGTGAATCTCAAGACTACCCAATCACACCAAAAGAACACGGAACTGACTTCTTGATGGACAACCGTCACTTGTGGCTCCGCTCTCGTAAGCAAGTAGCTGTGATGCAAATCCGTAACGCTATCATTTATGCAACTTATGAGTTCTTTGATAAGAACGGCTTCATGAAGTTTGATAGCCCAATTCTTTCAGGAAATGCAGCAGAAGATTCAACAGAACTCTTTGAAACAGATTACTTCGGAACGCCAGCCTACTTGAGCCAATCAGGTCAGCTTTACCTAGAGGCAGGTGCTATGGCTCTTGGCCGTGTCTTTGACTTTGGTCCAGTATTCCGTGCTGAAAAATCAAAAACGCGCCGTCACTTGACTGAGTTCTGGATGATGGATGCGGAGTACTCATATCTGACTCATGATGAGTCACTTGACTTGCAAGAAGCTTATGTTAAAGCCCTTCTTCAAGGTGTTCTAGACCGTGCTCCTCAAGCCTTGGAAACCTTGGAACGTGATACAGAGCTCTTGAAACGCTACATTGCAGAGCCATTCAAACGTATCACTTACGATCAAGCTATTGACCTCTTGCAAGAGCATGAAAATGATGAAGATGCTGATTACGAGCATCTTGAGCATGGCGATGACTTTGGTTCACCACACGAAACATGGATTTCAAACCACTTTGGTGTGCCAACATTTGTCATGAACTACCCAGCAGCTATCAAGGCCTTCTACATGAAACCAGTTCCTGGAAATCCAGAGCGCGTGCTTTGTGCAGACTTGCTTGCACCAGAAGGTTACGGAGAAATCATCGGTGGTTCCATGCGTGAGGAAGACTACGACGCCCTTGTCGCTAAGATGGAAGAACTTGGTATGGATCGTACAGAGTACGAATTCTACCTTGACCTTCGTAAATACGGTACAGTTCCACACGGTGGATTTGGTATCGGTATCGAGCGTATGGTAACTTTCGCAGCTGGTACAAAACACATCCGTGAAGCGATTCCATTCCCACGTATGTTGCACCGAATCAAACCATAAAAAGATTAAAACGCCATAATAGGCGTTTTTTCAAAGTAGAAGAAAGAAGAGGTGGAGATCATGTAAAGCACAGCTTAACAAGTGACAGACACGAGGATATATACACTTGTTAAAGGAGAAATGATGTTTAAACCAAATTATCGGAAGAATATCGGTCTCATGGCTGGGGTAGAATTTTTTGCCTTTTTGGGCATTACTAGCTTTTGGATTCTATTTCTCAGTCAAAATGGGATGTCACTTTGGCAGATTGGCTTATTGGAAAGTATTTTTCATGCCACCAGTGTCATTTGTGAAATTCCCTCTGGAATGTTAGCTGACCGCTATTCCTATAAAACCAATCTTTATCTCAGTCGGATTGCTGGGATCGCGTCGTCTATTCTTATGTTAGTAGGGCAAGGTAATTTTTGGATTTACGCACTCGCGATGGTGGTGAGTGCCTTGTCTTATAATTTTGATTCGGGGACGAGTGCAGCCATGGTTTATGATTCGGCCGTGGAGGCTGGATTAAAAGAGCGCTACTTGTCTATCTCAAGTTTTATGTCAGGAGTAGCAGAAGGAACTCGGTCTTTGGGGACTGTTTTAGCGGGATTTTTTGTCCATGGTCAATTGCACTTGACCTACTATATCATGATTGCCACTTCTATGATCGTTCTTTTCCTAACTTGGATGCTAAAAGAGCCTAGTGTTAAAGCGCAAAAATCTGAACGTTTAACGATGAAAAAGATTATGTTGACTGTCAAAGAGGAGTTGCAGAGAAATCCCAGTCTTTTTGGTTGGATGATTCTGTCCCAAATCATCGGAACACTGATGTGCATGTTTTATTTTTACTATCAAAATCAGTTGCCTGACTTAGAAGGATGGCAGATTTCGATGGTCATGCTGATTGGCAGTGTTTTGAATATCTGGGCAGTTTATCTAGCGAGTAAGGTTGGAAAGAAGTATGCAGCCTTAAAGCTCTTTCCCATTCTTGTACTCTTAACGGGAGTAACCTACTTACTTTCCTACGTTGGTACGCCACTGATTTATATTTTGATTTATTTGATTAGTAACGCCTTATATGCTCTCTTTCAACCGATTTTTGACAACGATTTACAAAAGCGACTCCCAAGTGAGGTACGTGCAACCATGCTCAGTGTCTACTCCATGATGTTCAGCCTGAGTATGATTGTTGTTTTTCCTCTGACGGGGTGGCTGATTGATGCTCTAGGTTTTGTAGAAGCCTTTATTTACTTAGGATTCTTTTTAGTAATAGTCGGCTTTTCACTATTCTTCATTTTGAAAGAGATGGCCAGAGCTTTAGAACTGAAAGAGAATGTTATTTCTAATCAATAGAGTTATTTTTCATTTTTATCTTTTTTCTCTTGCTATCTACTAGTATTTCTAGTATAATAGTTAATTGTGAGCAAACCTCACTTACCCCTTGCAAAGTCTTGGGGTCATTAGACCAAAAGGAGGAACATATCAATGGCTAAATACGAAATTCTTTATATCATTCGTCCAAACATTGAAGAAGAAGCGAAAAACGCTTTGGTAGCACGTTTTGACTCTATCTTGACTGACAACGGTGCAACTGTTGTTGAATCAAAATCATGGGAAAAACGTCGTCTTGCATACGAAATCCAAGATTTCCGTGAAGGACTTTACCACATCGTTAACGTTGAAGCAAACGACGACGCAGCTCTTAAAGAGTTTGACCGTCTTTCAAAAATCAACGCTGACATTCTTCGTCACATGATCGTCAAACTTGACGCGTAAGAAGGTAAATTATGATTAACAATGTTGTACTTGTAGGGCGTATGACTCGTGACGCCGAGTTGCGTTATACCCCATCAAATGTAGCAGTTGCGACTTTTACTCTTGCAGTAAACCGTACATTCAAGAGTCAAAATGGCGAACGTGAGGCTGATTTTATCAATGTCGTTATGTGGCGCCAACAGGCTGAAAATCTTGCTAACTGGGCTAAAAAAGGCTCTCTTATCGGGATCACAGGTCGTATCCAGACTCGTAGTTACGATAACCAGCAAGGACAACGTGTCTACGTAACAGAAGTCGTGGCTGAGAATTTCCAAATGTTGGAAAGCCGCGGAGTGCGCGAAGGACATACAGGTGGAGCTTATTCTGCACCAACTGCTGGTCAATCAGCACCTGCAAATCCAGTACCAGACTTTTCACGTTCTGAAAATCCATTTGGAGCAACAAATCCATTGGACATTTCAGATGATGATTTACCATTCTAATGGACAATTAATACTATAAAGGAGAAAAAACATGGCTCAACAACGTCGTGGCGGATTCAAACGCCGTAAAAAAGTTGATTACATCGCAGCAAACAAAATTGAATATGTTGATTACAAAGATACTGAGCTTCTTAGCCGTTTCGTTTCAGAACGTGGGAAAATCCTTCCTCGTCGTGTAACAGGAACTTCAGCTAAAAACCAACGTAAAGTAACAACAGCTATCAAACGCGCACGCGTAATGGCTTTGATGCCTTTCGTAAACGAAGATTAAAGAAAAGACCCTTAGGGGTCTTTTTTTTCACGAGCATGGAAATGAGAGAGCGAGTTGAGGTCCAGTGGACCTCTTTTTCATAAGCTCGGAAATAAGAAAGCGAATTAAGACCCCGACGGGTCTTTTTTTCAAGAGCTTTGAAATGAGAAGGTGAGTTCAGTCTGGGTGGACCTCTTTTTCAGATTTTTATAGGACTTTGTTAGAAAGGATTCCCTGTTGACCTAGTAAGATTCTTTTGTCTTACTAGGTTTTTTCTTTTAATCTTTATTATCGTGCTATAATGGTAGGAGAAAGCTATAAAGGGGCAACTTATGAAGACGATATGTTCAATTAGAAAAATGCAAGAATCTGACATAAAAGAACTATCTCGAGGATTTATCAGCCAAGGTTGGCCAAGTAGAGAGGAGATTTTAACTCGATACTTTAAGGAGCAAGAAAGTGGGGAGAGAAGTCTTAGTTGGAGAGGTTGAGGGTGCTGTAGCGGCTTACATTACGATTTTACCCGATGCTAAGCAGGGTCCCTTTGCTGGAATGGCTCCAGAACTTTCAGATTTCAATGTCTTTGAGCCCTTTCAAAATCAAGGTATTGGAAATCTCTTGCTGGAAGAAGCAGAAAAACGAGTTAGGATCATATCGGATAAGGTGACCCTTGGTGTTGGCCTCCACTCAGGTTATGGACCTGCCCAGAGATTGTACATCAAACGAGGCTATATTCCAGATGGTTCAGGCGTTTGGTATCAGAACCATCAACCGGCTATGAATGCGGTTTGTGAAGATATCGGAGAATTGGTCTTGTATCTGTCGAAAAATTTGTTTTAAGACAAATTTTATAAGATTTAAATTTTAAATATAGTAAACAATCACAGTCCCTTTTTCATTCGAAAAAGGGATTTTTGTTTGAAATTGT
>JXRG01000149.1:0-206 GCA_000831085.1 Streptococcus sp. DBCMS | reverse complement strand
TGAATATGAAGTGAAAGTTGGAAAAAAGAAAATCATTTGAAAATGATTGCCCTCCAAACAACCTTTCCTTCGCAAGACCTTCGTACCGTCTTGACCGTTCTCAAGGCTGAATATGAAGTGAAAGTTGGAAAAAAGAAAATCATTTGAAAATGATTGCCCTCCAAACAACCTTTCCTTCGCAAGACCTTCGTACCGTCTTGACCGTT
>JXRG01000148.1:0-206 GCA_000831085.1 Streptococcus sp. DBCMS | reverse complement strand
TACCATAAAAAGTATAGTATCAAATTAAGATATTTTAAAAAAAGTTAATAAAGTAGATGTTCCTAAGGGAAGGACACTATGGAATGTATATGCCACGATATATTATCTACCATAAAAAGTATAGTATCAAATTAAGATATTTTAAAAAAAGTTAATAAAGTAGATGTTCCTAAGGGAAGGACACTATGGAATGTATATGCCACGAT
>JXRG01000147.1:0-206 GCA_000831085.1 Streptococcus sp. DBCMS | reverse complement strand
CAATGATCTGTGATTATTTCTTTTTCCTTAGGGGTAAATGCCATGATAATCTCCTTCTAATTATATTTTATAATTGTATTTGTATTTATAAATATAATTGCTCGCTTCAATGATCTGTGATTATTTCTTTTTCCTTAGGGGTAAATGCCATGATAATCTCCTTCTAATTATATTTTATAATTGTATTTGTATTTATAAATATAATT
>JXRG01000146.1:0-207 GCA_000831085.1 Streptococcus sp. DBCMS | reverse complement strand
AAAAACTTGGTATGAACTTTCGTTCAAAGCGGGTGACGAGAATCGAACTCGCGACAACAGCTTGGAAGGCTGTAGTTTTACCACTAAACTACACCCGCTTAATAAAACAAAATATGGCGCGAGACGGAATCGAACCGCCGACACATGGAGCTTCAATCCATTGCTCTACCAACTGAGCTACCGAGCCAAATTGCGGGAGCAGGATTT
>JXRG01000145.1:0-207 GCA_000831085.1 Streptococcus sp. DBCMS | reverse complement strand
CTGTAATCGTAGCAACCAATTTGTCAATCATCGATTTCACTTCGGGTTTCTCATTAAATTGAGATTCTAAATCTGCATGAATCAATTTTAAAATGGTTGAGGAGTTAACTGTAATCGTAGCAACCAATTTGTCAATCATCGATTTCACTTCGGGTTTCTCATTAAATTGAGATTCTAAATCTGCATGAATCAATTTTAAAATGGTTG